>PQXD01000011.1 GCA_003194485.1 Deltaproteobacteria bacterium | reverse complement strand
TCCTGGCTATGGTGGTATTTTTACCCATAGCTTGAGAAAAGACGATCACAGCTTGCCTCTGAAGGCTCAAAAGAGCCTCCTGTGCTGCGTCACAAAATTCGCCTGCGCTTATATGAAATATCCAGTGCTCCTGGATCTCCTTGAAGATCTCTACTACTTCCGGTACACTGATTTCTACGTTCATGGCACTTCTCCTTTCGGTTTGATTTTTTGGTGATCAAAACCATTACAAGGAAAAGTGCCTTTTTCTACCCTTTCAGAATTCACACAAAATATTTTACACTACCGGATCGATGGTCTTTCAAGAATTCTTGACAAGATTATCCAACAGTGTCATTTAATAACTAATAACATATATCCTATTTATGCCAGAAGCCACCCAAACTTGATATTGTTCGTCTCAGAAGGAGGGCAAACATGAAAAATGAAATGAGGACGTTAGTGATCGTAACTTTTGCGCTGTTGATGTCTATTGGGCTGGCAAGCAAGTCACATGCCGGAACAGTATATGAGGACGGTTGTCTGGTGCCGTATGCTTTCTACGGGACCTCAGATGATACTCTTGTCACTTTGATGGTATATACGGCAAATACCGGTAACTCTATCTACTGGAGTTATTTTTCTGCCGACGGAGTTCTCTTATCCAACGGGTCGCTTCCTATACAGAGCTCAACCTGGTTATATAATTTCTCTCTGAAAGACAAAGACGGCGATAATCATCCCGATACACAGGGATACCTCGTTTTCACCATTGACAATACAGGCGTGCTCGAGACAAGCGAAAACCGGCAGGAGTTGTCAGGAACCGCCTTCCTGTGGTCAACTGGTGACGCGGCATTTTTGCCTGTCGTGCCATTGACAAGGTCGGATTACGCCAACGTTGCTTTAGATTTAAGCAATCTTAATGCGGCTTCCATTACGGGTCTGACCCACGGCTGTTCCGGTTCGAAAGGAACAGAAAATAAATACTGGATTGAGGCCGCTTATAGCGCAGTAACCCAGTTGGTAATTTGGACTTCTCAAAACCCTTCGGGCGCGTTTACCGGCAACATCTCCACGATTTCCGGCGATCCTTTGCAAAACATTACGATTAACGCCACCCACACACGTCTTAATGTAGTAAACGTGGCCTCTGACGTGGCTGGAATTCCGTCCGGATATTATGATGGTGGTTTGTATATAATACCTAACGGGGGCGACCGAATTATGTTCAGCATCGTGGAAAGCAGCGTTGTGGCCGCCAGGCAGACTGTATTAGGTGTTGAGTATTAGGGGTGTTGAGTATCCGTATATGGAACGTGCTGGCCATAGTCTTATTTTTTAGCATCGGTGTTAATTCAAGCGAACAATATAGATCGCGGGTGATTTCCGGGAAACCAATATTAGCCTTGAATGAATACTAAACGTAGATCATAATACGGGGCCTGTCTCTCGCCAGGCCCCTGCTGACAAGACCTCACAAGAAGTCGCTTTTCATCAGGGCAATTCCTCGACGACAATCGGCTTTTTGACAAAGTGGACCAGCATCTGGACGGCCATGTCAACCGGATGAAAGCCGGCATTGTAATGGTACTCCGATTACAGACACTGATAGCCCAAGATTGTTCTTCTCTTTGAATGATCGAAATAATATCTTGACCGGTTCCATTCTGTGTATTTTTTCAACTGCGAGATCTTGGTGCCTTGTATGAAAAACTATATTAAAAAAGTGAGTTGGAAGCAAAACCTCCGTGATTTTATTGAGTTATTTCTTATCCCGGGCCTGGCTGCCCTTTTGCCCTGGCCGATCTGTTTCCGTATTTTTCAGCGTCTGTCAAGATCGGAATGTCTGTATCGCACGGAAACCCAGAATGCGCTGGCAGGAGCCAACTCAATTGAGCCTGTAAGAGATCCCAGGGCCTGGGCTTCAGCATTCCGTTTGGTAACTTTGGTAGATCATGCCGATCTCTATCTCCTGCTTTTCCGAAGTGATTCCTGGCGGCATAAATATGTTATGATTGATGGCTCTGGTTGGCCACAGGGGAATGAACCGTTTCTGGCAATAACCTTTCACTGGGGCGCGGGCATGTGGTCATTACGGCATTTACGCGCCCAGGGAAGAAAGATCGCCGTCCTTATAAGGGGTTTTGATAAAATCTCATTTTCCGGAACACGTATTCGATATTGGTATGCAAAACTGCGGACATTCGGAGTCGTGCGGGCAGGTGTGGAAAATCTCATTTTCATCAATGGGAACAGTATGTTCAAGCTAAGAAAGGCACTAAGATCGGGATCATGTCTGGTAGGATTATTTGATGTATCTGTTGAGCAACAGCGCAATGTCCTGTTAACGCAGCTATTCGGACGGCGTGCATACCTGCCACGAGGTATGGTATATTTAGCGGTCAAAGAACATATTCCCGTTGTGGCTTATACTGTGGCATTAGACAGAGAAACAGGTTATCGAAAACTGCGTATAAGTAAACCCCTACCCATTGAGAGCGAGAACGTGTTACTGGATGCCCTGGTAGACCAGCTTGAAGGGGTAATCAGCGAAGATCCGCCTGCCTGGCACCATTGGGCAGGTGTGGACAGGTTTTTCACGGTTCACCAGACATCAAAAACTCAGTCGGTCTGAGTAGTTGATATACGGAAGGTCCTGTCAGTTTATGAATACATAAGAATATTATGTTGTAATTGGCACGAAATGTACAAAGTTGGACATAGATACAGCCGCCGTATAGATCCGGATTCACAGGACTCTCTTGCCCGGATAGCTCGTAAAATTAAAAGGAGCGGCTGTGTCCTGGAGCTGGGAGTGGCAACAGGGTACTTTAGCCGTTTTCTCCGGAAAGAGCTTGATTGCGTCGTGGACGGAGTAGAGATAGATCCCGCAATGGCAGAGGAAGCCAAGCCATGGTGCCGCAAGTTACTGGTAGGTGACCTTGAGCAGGTCTGCTTATCGGAACATTTCCCCAAGAGATCGTATGATCATGTTGTCTGTGCGGATGTGCTGGAACACCTTCGCGATCCGGCTTATGTGCTCAAGCAGCTTCCTGATTTGTTGAACAGAAACGGTAATGTGCTGGTATCTATTCCTAATATCGCTTATGCAGGGCTCATATTGGAGCTGATAAGCGGTGGATTTTCCTATCGTGATGAAGGGCTGCTTGACCGCACTCATCTACGTTTTTTCACAAAAACCAGCTTCTTAGATCTCCTGCAGGCGCTATCATATACTGTTGTGGAAGTAGACACGGTGCACCTGCCCTTCGATATGAGTGAATTTGCTTCAATCGTTGAACAGGCTGATCCCGTGCTGCGAGAGAAACTCATGACGCTACCAGACAGTGATGTCTACCAGTACATTGTTACTGCCAGGGCCGGAGACACAATACGGGTAAAAGGTAATGGCACAGGTATCAAGCAAGAAAAAAATGCTGCTCCTGAGCCATCATCATCCGATCCGGACAAGCTGAGTATTAACCCGGGCGGGCGGGCCGCAGGCATGGGGGTTGTGGACATTATCATCCCGGTGTACGGGGGTTTACATGAGACACGGCAATGCCTGGATAGTGTACTTTCAAATCCCCAGAAGACACCCTTTGAGCTTATTGTAATTGACGATGCCAGCCCTGAGCGGGCCATGAAGGCCTTTCTTGAGCATCTTGCAGAGGACGGGTCCATCACTCTGCTCCGCAACAAGAATAACATCGGCTTTGCAGCCTCAGTAAACCGCGGCATGACATTACACCCGGACAGGGATGTCGTGCTGTTAAATAGTGACACAGAAGTGGCCAACGACTGGCTGGACCGCATTCGGGGATGCGCGCTGTCCGATCCGGAAATCGGTACGGTTACGCCTTTTTCCAACAATGCCACAATATGCAGTTACCCTGTTTTCTGCCGGGAAAATAGCCTGCCCCAGGGATGGGATGTCAGGTCGCTTGACAGGCTGTTCAGTGACACAAACTCCGGGGCCATAGTTGATATTCCTACTGCAGTAGGATTTTGTATGTATATTAAACGCCGGTGCCTGGATCAGTTGGGCCTTTTTGATGAAAAAAGCTTCGGGCCGGGCTACGGTGAGGAGAATGATTTTTGTATGAAGGCGGCCAAAGCAGGCTGGCGCCATGTCCTCTGCGGAGATACCTTTGTCTATCATACAGGTGGAGCAAGCTTTTCAGAATCCAAAGAGCACCTCCAAAAACAAGGCACTGAGACCCTGGTTAAGCTCCATCCCGATTATTTGGACCGCATCAGAAAACACCTAGCGGAAGATCCTGCACGTCATTTGCGGCTGGCTGTGGACAGCGCCAGAGAAAAGGTTTCAGCATCAACAGGGAAGAAACCTGTCAAGAAGGCTTGTACCAGGCTTTTGGAAAAAGTATGTTATCCAAAAATTTTCTCTATGTTGGCCGGCCTTGGATTTGCCTGGTTTGCCAAGATAATTGTCAGGCGCAAAACATGACTCTGGTTGAAAAATCTCGCAATCCTTTGGCTGCTTCCAACCCATTTGCCAAATAATCTGTAGCCGTTCACAGCCTGAAACCTGAAATTGGAAAGCAGAAATTTGAGCAAGAGCTGATGACAGCATCATTAAAGGGCACGAAACTGACTGCCGGGGCGGATGATAAAATTCGCCACGTAGTATGTATTCCCGTGAGACCTGGAGAGGAACAGGCATTCCTGCACACCTTTAGCTGCGTCTTGAATCAAAACGTAATCGCGGCTCCTGTCTTGGTAGTGGATATGACCTGCGAGGAAGATAAGGTGCCCGGCCTGATCAGATCAGCCGGTATCAGCTCCTCAAATGGTCATAATGATGTGTTCATTGAAAAAGTAAGTCACTGTAAGCTTGATAATGAACTGGCCTGTGCTCTCAGCATTCACTGCAATGGCAAATTTTCCGCTTACGACCTTCTGTTTGTGAAGCCGGGCATAGAGCTTCCATATGCATGGGATGCCAGGCTGGGCAAAGTCGCTTATTCTGATCCTTTAGTTGCTACTGCTTCCCCCATGTGTGATTCATCTCCCCTTTTTTCGCTCCTTGATTCTCAGACCCTGCCTGTGACAAGGCAACACATAACAGATGATATAGACCGCACGGCCTATTGCCTTGGGCATCGCGTCTATTATGAGATTCCAGGTTTTTTTGAAGGCTGTTTCTATATTCGTGCAGATGCATTGAAAGAGATAAACAATCTTGATGAACTGCTGGCAACCGGCAAAGGGCTTTCGGGGACTTGGCTGGCAAAACGGATCCGGGCTGCCGGCAGGCTGAATGTAATCTGTGACCATTTATATGTAGGCCGATTAAACAATGATTCCCGGACAGGGACCGGGCAAACCGACGGGAATGATCTGGATGATGTGGAAAAGGCCGTAGCAGATGGACACCTCCTTACCTATATTCGCTATGCCGTTGGGGAAAGCATCAGGAAAGAGGCCTGCTTTTCCTCTATGCCGGGGCTGGAGCCAAAACCTGTTCAGCTTCATATAATGCATAGCTGGGGCGGGGGGATAGAAAAATGGGTCCGTGACTACACATCTGCCGCTGAGGATAGCATTAACATGGTACTGAAATCAGTTGGCAGCTCAAGGGTCTTTGGTCACAAGTTGTCGCTGTTTACCGACATTAGCGATACCTATCCTGTCAGAACCTGGGACCTTTCGATTCCGATCTATTCTTCTTCAATCGCACACCTGGAATACCAGCGCATAATTCAACGAATCATTCGTGAATTCAGCATAGATGCAGTCTTGGTCTCGTCCCTTGTCGGCCATTCTTTAGACGCGCTAAATACCGGAAAGAAGACCATTATCATATGCCATGATTACTATCCATTTTGCCCGGCGATCAATATATACTCCAATGGCATCTGCAGGACGTGTGATGAACAGAGATTAAACCGTTGTATATCAGAAAATCATTCCGATTTGATAAAAGGAAACCCGACGATTTCCGACGAGGGTTGGATGACTTTGCGCGACAGATATCTGCAACTGATCGAGTCCCAGGCGATTACCATGATTGCCCCCACCGATTCAGTGAAAAGAAATATGTCTGCACTGGACTCGCGCTTTTCCCGGGCAGACTTCACGGTCATTCCACATGGTCTTTCCATTGAAAAACGTGACTTGGAACCGGCAATAACCAGCAAACATCAGAAGATGCGAGCGGTAGTACTCGGTCAGCTAAAACCGGTAAAGGGGCTTGACCTTTTAAGAAATTCGCTGCCAGAGCTATGTGAGCTTATTGACATCTATCTTGTTGGCTGCGGCGATGCCGTCTCTACTTTCTTGGATGACGATTCCTGCGTCAGAATTATAGCTGAATACGATTATGGCGATCTCCCTCGAATTCTGGAAGAGATATCCCCAGATTTCGGGCTCCTCCTTTCCGTGTGGCCAGAGACTTTCAGTTATACACTGAGCGAACTCATGGTTTTTGGAATCCCGCCCGTGGTCACCTCATTGGGGAGCTTTGCAGACCGGGTCAAAAATGGTGTAAATGGATTTCTCTTCGAACCGAATAAGGAGGCGCTGGTAGAAAGCGTTCAGGCATTGGTAAAAAAGCCTGAAAAACTTGAAGCCGTAAGAAAAAATTTGAGTGATTACTCGCATCGCTCCCTAAGGGAAATGGTAGATGATTACCGTCGGTTATTACAACTTGGAAAGGCTGAAGCCGCTCGTTACGAACTCTGTATCGGCACAGATATCGGACTTACAGAGCCGTATATAAGGCTTCATAAATCATATAATAAATTAATAAAGGCCTATGAGAGAACATATCAGGCCTATGATAGAGTACATCAGGCCTATAAGCAACGAACGAATGGATACAATCAACTGCAACAGGCATTCGAACAATTACAAAAGGCATACACCAGCAAAGAAAGCAACCTGGAAAAAGCCCGGGGAGAATTAAAAAAGGCCAGGGAAGAAATTCAGAGGATACATGACAGTTTTTATTGGAAGGTAGGACAGCGGACCCAGAAGGTAGGGCGCCTGGTCAGAGGCATTATTGAAAAAAAATAGAGAGACTCTTGCATCGGCACGATGCACTTGTCTTATTGAACGTGTGTATACACTTATGATAGTTTTTTATTGAGACGTTAATGTCATTCAAGCCTGAAAAATACCAGTTTGCCGAGACTACCCCGGAACTATTGAAGTCGCCGTGGTGGATCGGACACATTCCCTTTGCCTTTGAAATAGTCAGGAGGCTCAGACCACAGGCTATTGTGGAATTGGGTTCTTATAGCGGCTCATCCCTTGCGGCATTTTGTCAGGCGGTGGAAGCAGTTGGCCTGAATACAAAGTGCTTTGGCATTGATCTCTGGAAAGGCGATATACACATGGGAAAATTTGATGAAAGCGTCTACCGGGAAATATCCAATTATATGTCCAGACGCTATCCTGATATATGTACTCTTATTAGGCAAGAGTTTAACGACGCAACAAATCTCTTTAACGACAAGTCTATCGACCTGCTCCATATAGATGGGACTCATACTTATGAAGCGGTCAGCAACGATTATTACACCTGGCTGCCTAAGATATCGGATCGAGGAGTAATCCTGTTTCACGACACCAATGCAACTTATGAGACAATAGGGGTGGCGGCCAGGAATTTCGGGGTGAGAGAGTTCTTTGATTTCATAAAAGACCGGCATCCACACTTCGAATTTAGTCACTGCTATGGATTGGGTGTCTTATTGGTAGGAAATAATTTGCCGGATGAGGTGTCAGAATTGATTAAAGATGCCAGAAATCCGGAGTTCCTGGATTATTTTGCGCAACTTGGCAAAAAGATATCACTAATGTTTGAAAATCAAGAAAAACCAGGGAAATATGGTTTAGGAAAGACACAAAAAATTGGCAGGATAAAAACCCGGATCAGCGGTCTGGTTAAAAAGTGGGTGCACAAGATAAGGAGTTCAATAATTTAATGTCTCCACGGTATTGTGGATGTGAAAAATTTAAAGATGGAAATGAATTCTGATAACTTTGTAAAGCTGATCGCCTTTTACTTTCCGCAACTTCATGCCATTCCGGAAAATGATGAATGGTGGGGTAAGGGATTTACAGACTGGGTCAGAGTAAAACAGGCCCGTGCGATGTTCAAGGATCACTATCAACCCAGAGTCCCCCTAAATAATAGATACTATGATCAATCAAAAGAGGATGTTATCAGATGGCAAATCGATCTGGCAAAATCATACGGACTATATGGCTTTTGTCATTATCACTACTGGTTTGATGGTAAGCAGCTCCTTGAGAAGCCAACCAACATATTTCTTGAATCAAAGGACCTGGATTTTCGATTCTGTTTGGCCTGGGCCAATGAAACATGGTCCCGCAGATGGGATGGCCTCGATCATCATATCCTAATCAAACAGACACATATACCGGATAAAGAGAGATGGCGGGCGCATTTTAATTATCTCATCAGAGCCTGGAGCGATGAAAGGGCTATATGCATAGATGAAAGACCTGTATTTCTCATTTATAGAGCTCACAGAATATCACAGATTGGAGATATGTTCGACTTCTGGCAGGAACTGGCAGTACAAAGAGGGCTAAAAGGCATTTTTTTTATTGCGATAAAACAGTATGAGTTTCCTGTTCCCGATGTACTTAAGCACTTCGATGCAGTAGTACAATTCCAGCCTTTTGAAGCAATTTATTCCCCGGATTTTGAAGGCAGGGGCCTGGCAGAGAGCAAGCTGGTGCAAAGCCTGCGAGTCCTTCCGGAAAATATTCTGGATATATTGAGATCCGTGAGGTATTCACTATTTAATTCATTAACTTTCTACGATTACGATATTGTCTGGAAGCAAATCCTTAAGAAAAAACGTGAGGGAGGCCTGCCGACCTATCCCGGAGCATTCGTAGATTGGGACAATACCGCAAGATATGAAAAACGCGCGAAGGTATTTCGCGGGGCCTGTCCTGAAAGATTCGAGTACTGGTTCAATAAACTTGTTCAGAATGTGGCTCTGGAACCAGGCTCTGACCGGTATATTTTCATGAATGCCTGGAACGAATGGGCTGAAAGCGCATACCTGGAACCGGATGAGCGGTATAAATACAGTTATTTAGAAGCAGTTATGAGATGCCTGCGCTCCGCGCCTGGCAACAAGAATATTGGCCAAAGGGCAACGCTGAAAGAGAGTAAATATAATGGAAGCAATATATGTCAGGATCTGTAACCGTCATAGGCGGAGGGCCGGCAGGCTGCAAACATGGGCGCTGGAGTGTACTCTATGAAATAAAATCTGGGGGGCAAGCCTGACGCCGTCATTCCTCGCTTTGCTCATAAACAACGAAACTTCCGGCAAATCTCTCCAAACTGGTCGGAGATATACTTGAATAATCGAAAATCCTCGCTATAGACCGTCTTCAGATCTTCTATCAGCTTTCGCTCAAGCGAACTTATCTTCGGCTTGCCGGAAGATCTGTTAGCTATCCTATACCGTTTTAACCTGAAGTTCAGTACCCCGGACAACAGTCTGACGAAGCGGCCGAATTCACCGATCGGGGCTGCAAGCAGATATTTACTGTCTATGTAATCCCTAGCGACCTCGAACCGGCCGTCCCTGCAGATATAGTAACACTGTTCACCCAGCTTCTCGTAAGGATAGTGTTGTCTGTAATTGCGCCAAAAAGCAGCGAGGTCGCGGTTTTCAACCATGGAGTAAAGCCAGTGTTCGGGGTGATTTTTTATCCAGGCATAAAGAGACAGAAAACGGTCAACCGGATCACGAACCAGGGTGACATAAACACCACGTCGCCTAAAATGTTCGTGCTCACCGTAAGGGAGGTGCGCCAGTAATGCCCGGTACGGCGCTAGATTCGTCGCCTCTTTCTTGGAGTTCTCATAATCCCGCAGGTCTTCATCGCTGTAGGGTGCCAGTATATGGTCCTCACCATAGGCTCTGACCATAGTGTTAAACATCGACATACCCGCACATTTCGGAATATGAACAAAGATCAGCAAATCATCAGGTTTTGCTAAAAATTCCTTGTCAATCAGCATAATCAGGTCAACTCAGGTTTGTGGAAATTGAGGCCAGTCATTTTTTTTATACCGATTTAGCGACTTATTGTTTGCATACAGTTTATCGACGTCACTAATTAAGCTGCGTAAAGGGTTTTGCTTTTCCAACTCATACCGTCTTCTTCCATGAGTGACGTCATTTCTTTGTATAATTTGCCAAAATTTTGATTTCGTGATTTATCCAGATCATTGGTAAAGAGCATGAATTTTTCCAGCGCGTCTTTGTTGATGGTGTCGCCTTTCATGTACAGTTCACGCGCCAAGGTCATGACCTGGTTCTTGTTCTCTTCACGGCAGTCGGACTCGGCATAGTCTTTCAGTCGTTTGGCGGCCAAAGCCCTTGACCGTCTATGAATACACGGTCAAGGGCTTTCGATGATCGTCGAGCAGCCAGGGAGTCTGGCAGCACAATCTGATCGAGCCGTTGTTATTGATATGCATGTGCTTCCAAGGCATGACACAGAACGAGTCTTTCTTATCCTGATTTGCAGTGTCTGCTTTGAAAAAACGGCTGGCTATATTTTTGATACGTTGGATAAACATCCTGCTTTCCTTAAATGGTTGAATTGAAAAATTCCTTTTAGACCCACATGGACAACTCCAAGTTCTTATCCCCCGTCCCCAAGCCTCATCCGGAATAACGGGATACAAGTATACACGAGAGTCAAGCGGATAGACCAATTCCTGTTTTTGCTTCCCCCGTGGTTTATTTGAATTATTTGGCAACGTCACCTGTCAGTCTGTTAGCCAGGGGTTCAAAACTAAAGCCCCTGTGGGCTCAAAATGCCTGGTATTTTGCTTGACTACTGTTAATCCATGCTCAAGAGCAGTTGCCGCGATCAACAGATCCGCTCCTGAATGACCAAGTTCTTCACTCAGTCTCCCCCAGCGACGCGCTATATTAATATCGACAGGAAGAATCCTGTCACTGTAATACAAAAAGATATTGGAAAGCCAGTCTTCCAGCTTTCTTGCAAATGCCGGATTCTTTTTTCTATGGTTGGATATCCCCTTTTCCACCTCACCAATTGTGACCACGCTCAAAAAAAGATCATACGCAAGGGCATCCTTAAACCAGCGTACAACACTCCTGTCCCGATTTTTCTCCCTAAGTTCTGAAAGAACCACCGTATCGACCAAAAAACTCACAACGCGACTTCCCTCAAAAAAACCTCACTACGCTCAAACTCACCTTCGTCAGTTGGCATATTAAGGAGATGTTCATTGAACGATGGCACAGCCATTTTTTCCGCATGCCGGAACTTGGCAAAATCCTCAAATGAAATAACAACTACAGCAGGCACGCCACGCTCAGTAACCACCTGTGGCTTACCCTGTTTTGCTGCCTCAACCACGGCACTGAACTTGTTTTTTGCATTTTGAAGCGACCACTGAGCTAACGACAACTTGACGCCTCCTGTCTAGATGCTAAATCTAAATTAATAATAATATTAGACATGTTGCATCGCAACCTTTTTCATTTGTAATCTGTCCTCCTGATCATTGGCCGAACGAAGGGATAGGGAAAGCTGGAACGTCAACACAAACCCTTGCTTCCCAAGAAAGCCATCCGGATTTATCCGCTTACCAGAAACTGCTGTTGTAGGCTGCTGTGTAGATAATTCTCATAAAAAAATCATGACTCAAACCTTGCACCAACGGGAACCGGCCTGCCCCTCAGGAATTCCGCGCAGGGCATACGCCTCTTCCCGGGCCACTGAAGCTCCCTGATACCCAGACAGCCCTTTCCTGCAGTAATCACCACGCCGTCCTCTCCGGCACGGCAGACCGTGCCGGGCTCCATATCCCCGGCCTCCATATCCACAACAAATGGCCTGTAGAGTCTCAGACGCTGACCATTCCAAAGGGTATAGGCCCCTGGTCTCGGATCAAGGGCCCGGACCATACATGAAATACGCATTGCAGGCTGAGACCAGTCCAGCCTTGCCATCTCAGGCTTGATGGGAGGGGCGTAGCTTGCATCTTCTTCGGGCTGGGGTCTTGGTTTTAAAGTGCCCTTGTGCAGCTCTTCCAGTGCCTGCACAAGCAGTCCGGCCCCCAGCTCTGCCATACGCTCATAGAGCTCGCCGAAGGTCTCCTCCGGCCCGATGGTCAGGGTCTCCTGAAGGAGTATGGGGCCGGTGTCCATCCCGGCATCCATCTCCATAATGGTTACGCCGGTCTCGGTATCCCCTTGTATAATGGCCCACTGTATCGGTGCCGCCCCTCGATACCTGGGGAGAAGGGAGCCGTGGACGTTGACAGGCATTATCCGCGGGATATCAAGCAGCTCCTGAGGAAGTATCAGGCCGTAGGCAGCAACGACCAGAAGGTCAGGCGCAAGGTCCCGAACCTGATTCAGGAACTCCGGGGAGCGGGTTTCCTCGGGCTGGAGCACGGCAATACCCGCCCTTTCCGCCAGGACCTTTATCGGAGAAGGGCTCAACTTCCTGCCCCGGCCCCTGGGCCTGTCGGGCCGGGTTACTGCGGCCACCACCCGATTCGGACCCTCAATCAAGGCCTTCAGTGCCGGAACTGCAAATTCAGGAGTACCCATAAATACAATTCTGTACGAATTCATGACTACCACGGACTACGGGAAAATGTGTATTTGATCGCGGGACGGCCACTCCTTGATCAAATACAAAAATGGTAACCGGTCACAGGGTGAGATCTTCTGGAAACGATTTGCGTTAGCCCTGTAAGTTTTATCGGCTTTTGCAGCGGGGGAAACCCCGGCTCCGGAGCGAAGCGAAGGAGAACGGGGAGGGGGCAGGAATCCCCCGCTGCAAAAGCTTTATAAAACAAAGGGCGATAGCATGTTGAAAGAAGATCTCGCCCTGTGACCGGTTACCCAAAATGTTATTCCAAAAATGCTCTGCTACTCCTCTTTGGGGCGGATCTTCGCCCACTTTTTCCTGAAGAGGAGCTTTCTCGCAGGACTCAGACGGTCTACAAAACATATACCCTTAAGGTGATCCAATTCATGCTGTATGCACCGGGCAAGGAGTCCTTCGGCCTCAAGTCTGATCTCCTTTTCGTTCCGGTCGTAGCCCACAAGTTGCACCCTGGCGGCCCGTTTTACAGGGGCTGAATAATTGGGAACGCTCAAACAGCCCTCCTCACCCGCTTCTTCTCCCTCCCATTCTGTGATACGAGGGTTAATTAATACTATAGGATTTGGTCCTCTTTCAGAAGGAGTTATGTCCATGACCACCAGTTGCTTGAGCTCGCCTATCTGGTTTGCTGCAAGGCCCAGCCCTTTGGCCTTGTACATAATCTCCAGCATCTGGTCGATCAGGCCCTGGAATTCCCCGTCTATTCTATTAACCGATTTGGCCTCTTGCCTTAATATTTCATGTGGATAGATTAGTATCTTCTTCATAACGACAAAATAATAAGGTCTGCAGGCTGATCGGGCAAGTACTACTTTGGATATTATGAGAGCTTACACCTTTAGAAAAGATCTTCTGAGACCTGCAGCCCGGGACTTCCGCTTCCTTTTAAGTCGCGGATACCCGAGAAAGTCCGCTCTTTTATTTGTAGGAGACCACTTCCAGCTCCATCAAGACGAGCGGGACCTGCTCTATCGCGGGGTCTTCACAAGGAGACAGAGCATGGCACGTCATGCCAAGATAGTGCGCGCAAGAGAAATCAAGGGGGAGAAACTGATTATAGACGGGCACAATGTACTTATTACTCTTGAAAGTGCCATAAAACACAGGCCTTTGCTACTGGCAGACGACAATTTCGTCCGGGACATCAGCCGCATATTTCGACGCTTCAGGCCCACAGATCACACAAAGTCCGCCTGGAATCTTGTTGAGGGGCTCCTTTCGGACTATCCGCCGTACCATGTTACAGTGCTTCTTGATGCCCCGCTTCCCAAAAGCGGGGAGCTTGCGGCAAGAATCAGACAGTGGATGAAATACTCAAAAATCAAAGGGGATGTCACTACGGCCGCCAGACCTGAATCATTTCTTCTGGCGCTTGAAGGTATCAAGGCAAGTGCGGATTCGATAATCATAGACCGTTCTGCCAGAGTTTTCGACCTTGCAGGGCATATCATAAGACGAAGACTGCATCTTAAACCGATGCCGATCCCGTAAAGCTGTTAATTGAAGATATTATGACAGGTTTTTTAACTCCCATAGTAGTTGTATCGGCCTTTATAATTCTTTTTCCCGCAGCCATAATAGCCGGCCTTATCGATGATTCCGGGAACCGGGTCCACAGGCTGGGAAGGCTCTGGGCAAGGACTATCATCAGGGCATCAGGCATCAAGGTAGATGTTGAAGGCCGCGACAATATACCCATGGGAAGGCCGGTAGTATTCGCGTGTAACCATGCAAGCCAGTTTGATATACTGATATTGTATGAGGCCTTGCCCGTACAGTTTCGTTTTGTAGCCAAGAAAGAGCTCTTCAAGATTCCCTTCCTTGGTCTTGCCATGCGTCTCGCAGGTTACATACCTATTGACAGGTCCGGCGGCAAGGCGGCCCTGCGCAGCCTGCAAGAGGCTGTCGGGAGCTTAAAAATGGGCAGATCCATAATCATCTTCCCGGAAGGTACCCGCAGCCCTGACGGCCGTTTGGGGCCTTTTAAGACGGGAGGAATACTGATTGCGGTCAGGGCCGGATGCCCTATAGTGCCTGTAGCCATAAGCGGCAGTCACAATGTACTCCCCAGGGGAAGCCTCAGGGTACGCCCGGGCCGGATAAAGGTAACCATCGGCCCCCCTGTCCGGACCGTGGGCCCAAAAGGCCCTGTACACAAGGATATCGTGACAAAAGAGGTGCGGGAGAGCATTTCCTCCATGCTGAACGGTGATCCCTGAACATTCATGCCGTCCTGGGTACTATCTGCCACAGCATTCATACTGGGGCTGGTCATCCTCTCCAGCGGGGCCGAAGCTCTCATTAAAGGAGCCATACGCATGGCCCGCCTTTTGAGAATGAGTCCCATTGTAATCGGTCTCACTGTTGTAGCCTTCGGCACATCAGCCCCTGAGATGGGCGTGGCACTGTCTGCAGCCCTTTCCGGCAAGCCTGATATCACCATGGGAAACATCTTGGGAAGCAATATAGCCAATACGGGATTGATTCTGGGGCTCGGGGCCCTGCTTACTCCGCTGCCTGTCCGACTGAGGATGCTCAGAATAGAGATACCCTTACTGGTAGTAGTAAGCACGGTTCTCTGGGCATCCGCAATAATGGGCCATCCGGGGCGTCTGTCAGGCCTGGCATTACTCATCATCTTCACGGCCTATTGCCTGACCTTGTATCGTCACAGCCGGAAAGAACCATATATAATACAAATAGAATTCGAAAAGTCTGTCAACAACAGGAATTCCTTTTGGTTTGACATCGCACTGGTTATAGCTGGCCTGACAGGACTGGTTATCGGTTCCAAATCACTGGTTTGGGGGGCTGAAAGAATTGCCGTGCATCTGGGCGTACCCGAACTCATAGTGGGCCTGAGCCTGACAGCCGTAGGGACCTCCCTGCCCGAACTTGCCACGACATTGGCGGCGGCCCGTAAGGGCCAGACAGATCTGATCCTGGGAAACGTGGTGGGAAGCAATCTGTCCAACCTGTGTGCCGTGCTCGGCGTCACGGCCTTTATCACCCCGATCGGAATAAACCCGGACCTGCTCTACCGGGATTTTCCCGTGATGATGGCCTTCAGCCTTATCCTGTTGCCCGTCATGAGGACCGGGATGAAAGTAACCAGATGGGAGGGAGCGGCCCTGCTCCTGTCTTATGGTGCGTATGTTATCTCCCTGGCTATCTTTTAAAAATACTTCAACTTGACCTGTATTGTATATATTTTAAATAGATACAATCTTTATTTGAGAGAACGATCCATTTCCGGATGGAAAACCGGATAGAGGCAGCAGCCATGCAGAATAACAAGGGAATAGCGACCCTGCCTGAGATGGTCAGGCACTCGGTTGCCGAGTTTGGAGACCGGCCCGCACTTATTGCGAGGCAACCTCGGGGAGACAGGGTTATCACCTTTGGCGAGCTTGGCAATAAAGTTGAATCTTTGGCCAGAGGGTTGATAGCCGATGGCTTACCAAAGAACGGAAAATGCGCGATACTTGGGCCGAACTCTCCTGAATGGGCCATTGCCTATTTGGCTGTCACCTGTGCCGGCGGAATCTGTGTACCCATAGACTCTCAATTAACCGAAAACGAGATACTGCATCTGATGGCTGACGCCAAGGTGTATATGGCCTTTGTGGCTCCCAAATTCCTGGACCGCGTGCTCAGTACCTCCAGGGGCTTTCCAAGACCAAAACATGTGATAGTCCTGACCCTGGATACCAAAGGCATCCCGAGAAATGTAATGCCCTTTGAAGAACTCTTCAGGCATGGACAACGAACACGGCGCCCTTTACCAAACAGGGATCCCGGAGATATAGCCGCCATAATCTATACATCAGGGACGACTGGCAGGCCCAAGGGCGTCATGCTGACCCACGGCAATATAGTTTCGGATATAACCGCCTGCTATCAGGTAATGGAATTCGGGCAGGAGCGCTTCCTCTCGATCCTGCCGATGCATCACACACTCGAGTGTACCGCCGGGTTTCTCCTTCCCATATACAGTGGTTCCGCAATCACTTTTGCCCGGAGCCTGAAGTCGCGCAGCATACTGGAGGACCTGAAGGCCAGCCGTGCCACCGTGATGATCGGTGTCCCCCTGCTGTTCCAAAAGATGCTGGATGGAATTCATCGGGGCATTAAACGTATGCCTTCCGCGCAGCGAATGATATTTCACATAATTATGAATGCGGTCAAGACAGGTGAAGGTCTGGGCATGAAGAACCTGGGCATGCACTTCTTCAGAAATCTCAGAGAGCTGGCCGGGCTCGGTTCCCTTCGCTTTCTGGTGGTTGGGGGCGCTCCGCTTATGCCAAAAATTTCCAGGGAATTCAGGTGGCTGGGAGTCAAAATGCTTCAGGGCTACGGTCTTACCGAGGCAAGTCCCGTGCTTACCATCAATCCCGTGGATGAACCAGTGGATGAAAGCATAGGCAAACCACTTTCCGGAGTAGAGGTAAGGATACTTGAACCGGACGAGAACGGCGTTGGGGAACTTGCATTCAGGGGACCGATGATTATGAAGGGCTATTATGAAGACCCTGAGGCCACGCAAGAGGTGCTGGACCCGGACGGCTGGCTGAAGACCGGGGATCTGGGATATCGGGACAAGAAAGGCTATCTATACATCTGCGGCAGGGTCAAGAACCTCATTGTCACCCCCGCCGGGGAAAACGTCTATCCTGAAGAGATAGAGGCCTGTATCAACCGGAGTCCCTTTGTCCTGGAATCAATGGTCTATGGATATAATAAAGGGGCTGGAGAAGAGGTCCGTGCAGTAATAGTTCCGGACTACGAGGCCATTGGCGGGTACTCTTCTGGAAAACGCCAGAGCGATCAGGATATAAATAAGCTCATTTCCAGAGAGGTCAAAAAAGCAAACAAGATGCTGGCTCCTTTCAAAAGAGTGGTGTCCTTCACTCTGATGGATGAAGAATTCCCCAAGACATCTATCAGAAAGATCAAGCGCCACCTTTTCAAACTTCGCGTAACTGATAAATGATACTCTATAATGATTGACTGGTCTTCAGATCTTAATCCGGCTCAGTTTGAGGCCGTAACACACATATCCGGCCCGCTTCTTGTTGTTGCAGGACCCGGCACAGGCAAGACCAGGGTCCTCAGCTACCGAATCGGACGCCTGGTAGAAACAGGCACCGCCAGACCCGACCAGATACTTGCCATGACCTTTACCAACCAGGCGGCAAAGGAGATCTCAGAGCGCGTATCCCGGCTCTTATGCGGCGAAATTTCCGCAGGGCGCAGACCAGATGGGCAAATAACTCCCAGAGTAAGTACATTTCACAGTTGGGCACTTGGATTTTTAAGAGAGACCCTGGGTGAAGAGGCACGTCTTCCCATAGATGAGAAAGATGCCCGGGATCTTTGCAGAGAGGCGGCAAGGGAATCAGGATTATCAAATACAAAAGCGCAAGGACTTTATGAGCGTATCTCAAAGTCCAAACAGCATTTTCCCCCTGCGATAAATGGAGATAAAGACCTGGAGGCCCTGTACCGGGCATATCATGGCCTCCTTAAAAAATACGGTCTCTGGGACTATGACGACCTTCTCATGGAGGCCCTGCGACTTCTGGAGTATACTGAAATCAAAGCAAAATTTCATAGGGATTTCCCGTTTGTCCTGGTGGACGAATTCCAGGACATAAGTCCTGCCCAGTATGCACTGATCAAGTCAATGGCAAGAAAAGACGGAAATATCACAGTAATAGGTGATCCCAACCAGGCCATTTACGGGTTCAGGGGCGCAAGCCCTGAGTTCATTGATCGTTTCAGCATGGATTTTGAGTACGTAAAAACCGTAGTCCTGGATACTGTCTACAGGTGCCCCCAGATATTTCTCGATGCTGCAACAAGCATCATAAAAAACAGATCGGATGTCCGTCTGAAATCTGTCAATGGCAGGATGCCGAAAATCAGGATCAAAGCCTTTGAAGATCCCGGAGCAGAGGCAAAGTGGGTGGCAAGGACCGTTGAGCAGATAGTGGGGGGGCTCAGCTTTGCTTCACTTGACAGCGGCACGGCCGGCGGTCACACACTGAGAAGTCTTTCAGACGTGGCAATACTATTCCGGGCCAAAGCATTGGGAAACCAGGTTATTGAGGCACTCTTGAACCAGGGAATACCCTTTCAGCGGGCAGACACCCCTGATCCGCTTGCCCAAAGAGAACTTCGCCTGATATGGCGGCTTTGGGAGGCCGTGAAGGGACGGGCTGTCAGGTATCATCTGGCAAAACTCCCAGGTGGTGAAAATCTGTGGAGCAGAAAATACTCGGACTTAAAACCGGGCCTCCAGGTCAAAGACGGGCCCGAACTCCTGAGTTACATAATCGATATTCTTGACCTTGAACCAGACAGGCCTCTTCTCAGGGCCTTGAAGAATGCCGTCAACAGGCATCCGCATGTGGACTCCCTTGCAGTCCTGCTTCGCAACGAGGCCGACATGCTGGATCTCAACACGGAAGCCGTGTCCCTGCTTTCGATCCATGCAGCCAAGGGCCTTGAATTCCCGGTAATATTCCTGGTCGGATGTGAGGCCGGTATACTTCCATGGAAAGAAGCGGATATGGAAGAAGAAAAGAGACTTTTTTACGTGGCCCTTACCAGGGCGTCCGAAGAAATATACATAAGCCATGCGAAACACAGAAGGCTCTTCGGGCAGATGATGCATGGAGGCCCAAGCCCCTTTCTAAATGACATTCCTGAAAGATTTCTGGCAAGAGAACAGACCAAAAAATCCAAGGCATTCCGAAGACCGAGGCAGAAAAAACTGTTTTAAGGCTGATGTGCTGACATAAAGAAAAGAAGGCCCTGACCTGTTTAAGCCAGGGCCCTACAAGAGGAGAAGAAGGGCTTTGAGAAGCCATTCTAAGGAGGTATTTTATTTTTCGGCAAAACATTATACATACTTTAATCTTTTAACGGATTTTTTTTTGATTTTTTTCGCATGCCCTGTTTAATAATATCGCCAAATCCCGCCTGATGCCGGAATCGGTAGCCCACTGTGGAGGTTGCCATCCGTGCCCTGCCGCAGGAGCGGTTTGCCTTTTGCAGGGTTTCGATCGCGGGCCGGATTGCACTGCCTCTCCGGTCCGCAATGAGTGAGCTTTGAAACCCGGAAAAAGGTAACCGCTTCAAGGCAGGATATAACGGGTTCACCGGATATTTACACAGACACTGCAGATATTCCTTACTTTTTTCTTGACCCGGAGTTTCCAATAATGCTATAGAAATCAGTGTGTGGTGCTTGGGAGTGCCTCTTCGGCCCAAATCGCAAAAAGCGATTCCTATCAGCTCATCTGGGGGATCGTCTAATGGCAGGACTGCAGACTCTGGATCTGCCTATCTAGGTTCGAATCCTAGTCCCCCAGCCATTCTATATTCCGATTTTGCAGCCATTACATCTGGTCCAGGCCTTGATTCGAATTTGCCAAAGTATATTCCATCTCCAACATATGAGATAATTCCTCAAGGCGCTTTTCCAGTATTCCCAGTCCTGATTTTGCCTTTTTGCATTCCGGATTTATCTTAAGTGCCTCAAGAAAGGCCATCCGGGCTTCTGCGTACCAGCTGCCTTCCATGTAATTTTCCCCTGCCATGCAGTAGGCCTCGTCAAGGCCTTCAGGAAACATGGTATGGAGCATCTGATCCAGCCCGCCGCTTTTTTGCCAGAGCTTGTCTATTTCTGACTTATTTTCGAGCATAAATCGTACCAGTAAGGAATTGTCTCGCTCTGTCAAGAGCAGTGATTTCAGGTGCTCGGCAGCATACATGAAAAGCTCTCCAAGCCTATTCATTCCCCGTTGTATGTCTTCCAGTGTCTCTTTAAAGAATTGCCGGCAGCTGTGAGCGCTGGTGGCGGTCGACACAACCTGAAAGGCGGGATGATAACGATCTGCCATGTAGATATTTTCCTTCAGCTTCATGGCCTCATGGAATATCGCCCCGACCATCCAGTCGAAGAAAAAAGGTTCTGGTTGACTGCCGGAGTCAATATCTTTCCAGAGGCGGTGGCAGTTGTCCTTTAATATCCACAGCATCCCCCGGTCTGTCTGTGTGCCCACCCAATTGTCCAGACCTTCATAGGATATACCTTTTTCCTTGAATTTTTTTTCGATATTCAGGAAAAAAGCATATGAATTGATAAAGTCTCTCAATACATTCTTCACAAAAAGGTCTTTCCGTTCATCAAGCCAAGACTGTTTATCCGTGTTTTTCATTGTTAACCTGCCAGAATTATGAGCCCGACACCCAGCACCATTAGACTTGCTCCGGCTAAGCGTTGGGGGATCTCTTTCTCTTTGAATATAAGCTTTCCGTAAATGACGCTGAAGATCAGACTGGTCCTTTTTACAGCAATCATATATGCCGCTGTGATCAGATGAATTGCCCACATGTGGCTGAGCACCATTATGGTTTGGGCAAGGCCGACCGCCCACCAGGCGCCCCATGGATTCGGACCGGCCTTTTTTTGAAAAGGCCACAGAGGACGTGATTGCTTATTATTTGCAGAAAACCCATTGGTTATGCGGTATAGCGCCCAGATGCACAACGGAGTGAGCATTCCCAATAATACAAAATAAAAACAGGCAAAGAATACCGGACTAGAGTGTTGAATCGCTTTTTTCCCCAGTACGGAAGTAAGGCTGTATATCCCGGCGACTACCAGCATAAGCCTTGAGCCCTGCTCTCTGGCAATGGCCCTTAACGGTTCAAGAAACCCCTTTCTGCTGGCTTTGATATGGAGTACATAGGCACCGGTTACAGTACACAGTATACCCATGAGTCCTGCCAAGGTGACCTTTTCATCCAGAATCAGCCAGCCGGTCAATACAATAAATACAGGGGTGAAGGCGAGGAAGGGTATGCTGAGGGACAGCGGAGAGACCCTGAGTGCCTGCATATACAGAAGCAAGGCAAGTATCTCAAAAGGGACCAGAAGGCCCACGGTCTGCCAGAAAACCGGGTCGGTCTCCGGCCAGGATATCACGAAAAGCAAGGGCAGCAAAAAGGGCATGGGGGCGGCGGATCTCACTATGGCCATACCACCTGGGGACAGATGAGCAAACCGGGCCTTCAGGATAGTATCCCCTGTGGCAGTGGCCAAAGCAGTCAAGAGGGCTGCGGGAAACCAGTTCACCCGCTGGTTTCCATATTCTTATGTCCCTTCCCGGCGTCCGGCCATGGAATAAAGCCTGCGTATACGTTCCTGGATGGGAGGGTGGGTGCTGAACAGCTTTGCAACCGATGCGGATGTGAGAGGATTGACTATATACATCTGCGCAGTTGCCGGGTTTACCTCCATAGGTACACGGTGATTCCATTCATCCAGTTTTTTGAGGGCACTGGCCAGGGACATCGGACGGTTACATATTTTTGCCCCCGTGGCATCGGCCTGAAACTCCCTGCTCCTGGATATGGCCATCTGAATGAGGCCGGCAGCTATGGGCGCTATGATCATCATGATCAGCCCCCCTGCCAGACCGATTCCGCCGCCATCATCGTCATCGGAACTGCCAAAGCCCCCGAACAACATGGCCCACTGGGCCATAGTGGCGATATAGCTTATGGCACCCGCTATGACAGCAGCTACGGAGCTTATCAGTATATCCCTGTTACGTATATGGGCGAATTCGTGTGCCAGGACCCCTTCCAGTTCTTCGCGGTTGAGAAGTTGCAGGATACCCTCTGTGACCGCGACCGCAGCGTGATCCGGGTTCCGCCCAGTGGCAAAGGCATTAGGGGTCTGCTGGGCAATGACGTAAACCCTCGGCTTAGGTATCCCGGCCCTCTGTGCAAGCCCTGCCACTATGGAATGGAGCTGCGGGATCTCCGCCTCAGAGACCTCTCTGGCTCCGCTCATTTTAAGTGCAAGCTTGTCACTGTACCAGTAGGCAAAGAAGTTCATCACGGCAGCCATCACCAGGGCCACTGTCATGCCTGAGCGGCCGCCCAGTGCCCCTCCGACGAACAGGAAGAGAGCCGTAAGGGCGGCTAAAAAAATGAACGTCTTAAACATATTATACATGATGTTTAAAGATCCTCCGTAGAATTATTTTTTTAATATGGTCATTTTCTCATCTCAAGGCAAGGGGTTGGTATTTTTTCAGGCGGCCTCTAAGCCTTGCCTTGCATGATGCTGGTAGCCTTTTCTACATCCAGTTTGCTGCCAATAAAAACCGGCACCCTCTCATGGAGGGCTGAGGGCTTTATGTCCAGAATATTCTGTTCGCCATCTGTGGCAGCCCCGCCCGCCTGCTCCAATATAAAGGCCATGGGGGCAACCTCGCACAAAAGGCGCAGCTTGCCCCTCGGCTTTGCAGGGTCTTTCTTGTCAGCCGGGTATATGAATATACCGCCGTAGAGGAGGTTTCTGTGAAAGTCGGCCACAAAGGAACCTATATACCTGGCTGCGTAAGGCTTTCCCCTCTCATTTTCAGGGCTCTTGAAGTAATCCACCACCTTTTTCGTTCTCTCGTCCCAGTAACAGGTATATGCCTCATTGACAGAATAGACTTTTCCCCTTTCAGGGATCGTGATATTCTGGTGAGAGAGGAGGAATTCTCCTACTGACGGGTCAAGGGTAAAGCCATTTACGCCCTTGCCTGTCGTATAGACCAGCATTGTGCTGGGCCCGTAAACGAAGTAGCCTGCCGCCACCTGCTCCGACCCGCGGCGGAGGAAATCATCAAGGGTGACATAGGGCCTGTCACTTACCTTTCGATGGATTGAGAAGATCGTGCCGATGTTGACATTTACGTCTATGTTGGATGAGCCATCCAGGGGATCGAAGATCAGGATGTAGTCTTCCTTGGGCATGTCTTCCGGGACCGGTATGATATCGGCGTTTTCTTCGGAGGCCATGGCACATATCACGCCGGCACGCTCCATCCTGTAAATAATTACGTGGTTTGAAAAATCATCCAGCTTGCGTACCCGTTCCCCCTGTATATTGATATCACCTGTGAGACCCAGGATGTCCACAAGCCCTGCCTTGTTGACTTCTCGGGATATAATTTTTGCCGCGAAAATAAGCTCCTGCAGGAGTCTTGTCAGCCGGCCTGTGGCTGCAGGGGATTCTTTCTGGTGAATCAACAGATGTTCAGTAACAGTGATGCCTAGCCCTTTCATTCTTTACTCCTTTCCGGATAAGTTTATCCAAAAAAAACCGTTTACTTGACGACCATTGAAAATATACGTTACCCAAGACGGATGAATCAAAGCAAAAAAGTCCTGATAAGTAGCTTCCGCACTTTTAAAATTTAAAAATTATAATATCATATAATCAATATCCTTGGCAAAGAGTCCAACCCGACTTACCAAGCTGTTCTTGCGATCTATACACTCAGGGCAAAAAACCGTGGGGCATACACCAAAGTTGAATATTTGCCGTATTACAGTAATGTGCCCTGGTAAATAAGTTCATGGAGGATCACAATATAATGTCTTTGGATGAAATTAAGATCAGCCGCGCTATATTGAGCCGTTTTATGGCCAAATTTTCTGACTGTCTTGAACTGGATGTCGCGATTGTCGGCGCGGGCCCATCGGGCCTGATGGCAGCCCTGTGTCTGGCCCGGAAGGGACATAAGGTGGCTGTATTTGAGAGGAAACTCAGTATTGGTGGAGGAATGTGGGGCGGCGGCATGATGTTCAACGAAATAGTAGTTCAAGAGCAAGGGGCTGTAATCCTCAGGGACCTCGGCATCTCCATAGAGGATGCAGGAGACGGATATTACACGGCCGACTCCGTAGAGTGCACTTCAACATTAACCAGTCTTGCCTGTAAGGCCGGTGCCAGAATCTTCAATCTGATGAGTGTAGAAGACGTAATGGTCAGGGAGAACAGGGTCACAGGACTCGTAATCAATTGGACTGCCGTGGATATGGCAGGATTCCACGTGGACCCCATGGCTGTCAGGTCCGGATATGTTGTAGAGAGCACCGGTCATGACACAGAGGTCCTCAAAGTAATACAGAATAAAACAAGCACCAGGCTTCTCACGGATACCGGGGAAATAATGGGGGAGCGCTCCATGTGGGCAGAGGTTGCCGAGAATACCACGCTGGAAAATACCAGGGAGGCCTATCCGGGCGTCTTTGTCGCCGGCATGGCAGCTAACGCCGCCTTTGGTTCGTTTCGTATGGGGCCGATTTTCGGGGGCATGCTATTGTCCGGTGAAAAGGTGGCTGAATTGATACATGAGAGGCTTAGCTCTTAAGGAAAAAACTTTGAAAAGGTCTTGTGTCATTTATGACAACATCTTCATCAAAAGCCAATAAATACAGGCGCAAAAAGAAGTTCTACAAAAAAAGATCCCCTGCGCCTGTACAGCCGGCCCAACGGTTACCTGCCGAGCAGGCCGATCTGTTCGGGAGTCCAGGACTCCATCCCAGGATAATTCCCCGCCCGGAACACTGCATCAGCAGGAAAGATATAGATAGGGAGGCATTGAAGGTCCTTTACTGCCTGAAGGATAATGGCTACATGGCCTATCTTGTCGGCGGGAGTGTAAGGGACTTGCTTCTTGGCAAGCGTCCGAAGGATTTTGATATCGGAACCAACGCCAGGCCGGAGGAATTGAAAAAGCTCTTCCGCCACAGCCGGATCATAGGCCGGCGTTTCAGACTGGTCCACGTATATTTTCGGGGCGGCAAAATAATTGAGGTGTCAACCTTCAGATGCCGGAGTGAACACGATGACCGGGAAGCCGCGGGCAACGGGATCGGGGATGCCAATATCTTCGGATCTCCCAGGGAGGATGCCTTTCGCAGAGATCTCAGCATCAATGGGCTTTTCTACAATATAGCGGACTTCAGTATAATTGATTACGTAGGGGGCATGGCAGACCTAAAACAGGGAATCATCAGGGTCATAGGTGACGATCCGGAACACAGGTACCTGAAGGACCCCGTAAGGATGATGCGTGCTGTAAGGCACGCGGCCAGGACAGGTTTTACGATTGAGGCTAATACATGGGAGGGCCTGCTGAAGCACAGCGATAAAATTCGTCTCTGTGCAATTTCGAGGGTAAGGGAAGAGTGGCTAAAGGATTTACGTTCCGGATACAGCAGGCCATGGGCCGAGCTTATGATTAAGAGCGGACTGTTTGGCTCGGTCTTTCCTGGTTATGTTTCCGCCCTTGAGAGTGAGGATAAGGGCCTGGTTCGGAAGCTGCTTTTCGGGCTTTTGGGCCATCTTGATCGCATGGTAAATGACGGTGCCGAAGTCAGTGATGCCCTTATGCTGGCCCTTTTTGCATACCCCCGGCTATGTGTAACACCGGAGTGGCAGGCTTTAAAGGTCGGGCGTCTGAAGTGGCCTACTTACGAAGTGAGATCCATGTTGAGCGAGATTTTCCTTCCGTATGACTTCAGGAGGTCAGTAAGAGACGTGGCGGTTCAGATCCTGTCCAGTCAGTGGAATATCTCCATATGTCTTGCAAAGGGCAAGTGGTTTAAGCGTGTCTGGAACAAAGCCGCGTTCCGGGAATCTGTCATGCTTTATGATTTAGTACAGGAGGTCTTGGGGCAACCGGTCATTGGTCCTGACCCGCATCTCCGCCCGGGGCCAAAGCCTTTAAAGAAATCCGGCAAAAGGAAGAGACGTTCTCAGCGTGTCAGGCGTTTAATTTCAGAATCTGAGGAGGTCCGCGTATGAAGTTGCGTCAAAATGCCAAAGAGCTGGTCTTGATAGAAGTAGATGGGCTTGGGTTGATATTAGGCGAAATCAGATACAACCGCCAGACCGAGACCGTTCTCTTTGCCCTGGAAAAGGCGGCCTTTTTTGATCTCTACTTCCCGTGTGCCGTGTTATATGATCAGGAGCGCGGTCCTGTTGTCCGCCCCCATGTTCTCACAGCCATGACTGTATCCTCTATTCGGATACAACGGAGCCGGGTATCCTTTTTTGTCCTGGAGTCAGACATTAATCCCAAGCTGATTCAGCAGTATCATGATCTGCTGGAGTCTGTATTACTCAAGCGGGATGTTACCTCAGTCGGGAAAACCACAAAAGACCAGGGACCGGACCGGCCTGAGCCCACTGGCGGATCAAGGGTCATTGCTCTAAGCGATCGCAAGGGGAGACAATAGGATCAATGCTTGCTTTTCCGGATATTGATCCGGTAATAATCCGTATTGGTCCCTTAGGTATCCACTGGTATGGTCTTATGTACCTGCTCGGTTTCGGGGCCTCTTACCTGCTGGTGCGAAAGCAGATTATTGAGGAGTGTCGAAACACCCTCTCCGTATCCAGATATGAGGGGTCTTCCGTAGCATCTCAATTGAGTCAACTGGAGGGGATCCTATTTTCTCTGATTTTAGGAATCATCTTGGGAGCCAGATTGGGCTATGTACTATTCTACAACCTTTCCTACTATCTTGAGTATCCTTCAGAGATATTTGCCGTGTGGCACGGAGGCATGTCCTTTCATGGAGGAGTGGCAGGAGTTGTTTTTTTCGGATGGATATATTGCAAGAGACATGATCTGGATTTCTGGAAGTGGTCTGATCGCTTTGCGGTCACAGCGCCGGTGGGCCTCGGTATGGGACGTATAGGGAATTTTATTAATGGAGAGCTGTTCGGCCGTCCCGCAGATGTGCCGTGGGCCATGGTCTTTCCGCGAGGAGGGCCGGTGCCACGGCACCCGTCTCAGCTTTACGAGGCCCTGCTGGAGGGGCTTTTGCTCTTTATTATCCTGTGGACCCTTCGCCATAGGGCCTGGCCATATGGGAGAAAGCTGGCACTTTTTCTGGTCCTCTATGCCGTATGCCGCATAGCAGTCGAATTCTTTCGGGAACCGGATCCACAGCTGGGCTATGTCTTTTTGAACTGGGTAACCATGGGGCAGTTGTTGAGCCTGGCACTCCTTGCGCTTGGAATAATCATCTGGCGGGCCAGGGGGGGGAATGTCAGGGTATAGGCCAGTCCTCACGGCGGCCTAAGGCCAGCTCCAGGTTATATGCAGCAGTGAGGAGCTTCGCCTCCTCAAAGTGTTCTGCTATTAATTGAATTCCTATGGGAAGCCCGCTGCTGCTCAAGCCGCAGGGCACAGAAATCCCGGGGATGCCTGCCAGGTTTACCGGGATTGTGAAGATGTCGGACAGGTACATCTGAAGCGGGTCGCCTGCTTTCTCTCCAAGCCTGAACGCCGGAGTCGGAGCAACAGGAGCGGCGATCACATCACACTGTCCAAATGCCTTTTTGAAGTCCTGTGTGATAAGGGTCCGTATCTGGGAGGCCTTTCTATAATATGCGTCGTAGTACCCGGCTGAAAGGGAATAGGTCCCGATCATTATTCTCCTCTTGACCTCCGGGCCGAAACCCTGGGATCTGGTCTTTTTATACATATCCATGAGGTTTTTATAGCCAGAAGCACGAAATCCGTATTTTACTCCGTCGTAACGTGAGAGATTGGAAGAGGCCTCGGCAGGAGCGATAATGTAGTATGCGGCAACAGCATACTCTGTGTGGGGAAGGCTTACCTCCACCAGTCTGGCCCCATGAGATTCCAGAGCGGAAACGGCATGTCTAACGGCCCTTTCCACCTCCGGGTCGAGACCTGAAATAAAATATTCCCTGGGAATTCCTAACGTATAATCCTTGAGACCCGGCATCAGGAAGCCGGTATAATCAGGTACCTCTCCGGAAACAGAAGTGGAATCCCTGGTATCATGGCCGGATATAGCGTTTAACAGCAGGGCGCAATCGGTAACGTCCCTTGAGATGGGTCCTATCTGGTCAAGTGAGGAGGCAAAGGCCACAAGGCCGAACCTTGATACCATGCCGTAGGTAGGTTTCATGCCTACAACACCGCAGTGTGAGGCCGGCTGACGTATCGATCCGCCTGTATCCGAGCCCAGCGAACCTGCACAGGTCCTGGCAGCAACAGATGCTGCCGAACCACCGCTTGATCCGCCGGGGATTCGTTCAAGGTCCCAGGGATTACGGGTAGGATGAAAGGCGGAGTTCTCAGTGGATGACCCCATGGCAAACTCATCCATGTTTAATTTGCCCAGCATTACCGCTCCATGGGCCTCGAGCCTCTCCATTACTGTTGCATTATAGGGTGGCACAAAGTTTTCAAGTATCTTTGAGGCACAGGTGGTCTTCACCCCTTTTGTGCAGATAACATCCTTAATGCCCAGAGGAATTCCTGTAAGAGGGGTAACATCACAGGCCTTTTTAAGGCGCTTGTCGGCTTCTTCCGCCTGCATCAGGGCCTGGTCGGCAGTTACTGTCAGATAGGCCCTGATTTTTGGATCAACTTCACCTATCCTGTCCAGATAGGCCCTTGTGACCTCGACTGCTGAAATCTCTCTCTTGCCGAGGAGACCGCAGAGTTCATGTATGCTGAGATCAATCAGATTCTGCATTTTGCACTTTCTCAATTCAGAGATCGTCAAATAGTTAAGTCGTTGAGTCGTTGAGTCGGAAAATATGATTTGCCCGAACTTATTGAGAAGTTATATAATAATAACTATTTAACGAATCAACTAATCAACCACTTAACGAGGGCTGTAATTAGATAATTTTTGGCACCACAAACCCCCTCCTTTCCCGTTCCGGTGCATTAGAGAGCGTTTTTTCAACCGGCAATGAGGGTTTTACTTCATCTCTTCTAAAGGCATTCGTGAACTCCAGGGCATGAGTAGCAGGTGCAACCCGGCTGGTATCCAGTTCTTCTAATTTGCCTATATATCCTAAAATGTCGTTCAGTTGTTTGCTGAAGTCCTCAATTTCAGATGGGTTAAAGCTGAGCCGTGCCAAGTGGGCCATATGTTCAATTTGAGAGACAGTTATCTTCACTAACGTATAATCTCCTTTTATTTTTCCATGTTTCGCGACAGTAAATATTCGGTGAACCCGTGGTCCACTGAGGAAGTTGCCATCCGTGCCCTGCCGCAGGAGCGGTTTGCCTTTTGCAGGGTTTCGATCGCGGGTCGGATTGCACTGCCTCTCCGGTCTGCGATGAGTGAGCTTTGAAACCCGGAAAAAGGTAACCGCTCCAAGACAGGATATAACGGGTTCACCGAATATTTACTCGCGACATTCAAAAGCCTGACGCAAATTGCTCCTGGTGCCTTATTTTGTATCTGTGAAAATCGGTGCTTATCCAAAACCTATGGCCTTTCCCGCCTGATAGACACAAAAGGCCGTCACCCATGCTAATGAGGTATTGTATGTAATGCTGAAAAGAGTCCACTTAAGGGAGCCGGTTTCCTGGTTAATGGTTGCTATTGTTGCAACGCACGGCAGATATAAAAGCACAAAGATCATCATTGCCAGGGCACTGAGTGGCGTCATGCCGGATGATAAAAGCGCGTTCTTAAGATTATCCGTTCCTTCTTCTTCAGATAAATAGAGTACACCCAAGGTGCTTACAACGATTTCTTTGGCAACAAAACCGGTAAGAAGGGCCACGCTGCCACGCCAGTCTATGCCTATGGGAGCAAATATGGGGGCAAGAGCCTTCCCGATGCGCCCCATAAAAGATTTTTCCACTTTTTCTGATCTTTGGGACATTAAAAGCTTTGCAACGGCAGCATCTCGTTCCTTCTCAAGCCGCTGCCCGGCAGATCCACTGGCAGATGCAGTTTTGGCCCTATAGAAAGCATCGACCTTATTGATTTCAGCATCATAATCGCAAGAATATTCTATGTTTCGGGGAAACGATGAAAGTGCCCACACTACAACGGAACCGACAAGTATCACGCCCCCCATTTTTTTGAGAAACATCTTGCCGCGGTCCCACATGTGAATTATCAGGCTTTTTATCATTGGGGCCCTGTATGGAGGCAGTTCCATGACAAACGGGGCATCGGCTCCCCTCAGGAGGGTAGAACGAAATAGGCGGCCTGTTATAACGGAAAAGACAATACCGGCAAGGTAAATGGAAAAAATAACAGTTCCGGCTCTGGCATTAAAGAAAGTGCCTGCAAGTAAAATATAAATCGGCAGCTTGGCCGAGCAGGACATAAAGGGAGTAATAAGTATAGTAAGAACGCGGTCTTTTCTGCTTTCAAGAGTACGGGTAGTCATGATGGCAGGGACACTGCAGCCGAATCCCATAAGCATGGGTATAAAAGATTTACCATGGAGCCCGATAAGATGCATTATCCTATCCATAAGAAAAGCTGCCCTTGACATATATCCCGTGTCTTCAAAGAGCGCTATACAGAAGAAAAGTATCAGTATGTTCGGCAAAAAGACTATAACGCTTCCCACTCCTGCAATTATCCCGTCTAAAAGGAGATCTTTGATGAGGCCGTCCGGGAGAAGACCGCCTAATGATGTTGAAAGCAAGTTGATACCGCTATCCAACCACTGCATTGGATAGTCTCCAACTGAAAAGGTTAACTGGAACATGAGCCAGATAAAGAAGATAAAAATCGGAAATCCTAAAAACCGGTTTGTCAGCACGAGATCTATGTTTCGGGATATGTCGACGCGCTGCTTTGCAGAGGTTGTAACCACTTCCTTTATGATTCCTGCTATAAAGCCGTACCGCTCATCCGTCATTACTATTTCCGGATCGTCGTTGAAGCGGCTCGCAAGATGCGTGCGTTGTGATTGGATTTCCTGAAGTAAATCTTGACTCTTATCCCCTGCCCTTTGGAGAATACGTTCCTTTACGATCTTGTCATTTTCAAGGAGCTTTATTGCCGTCCACCTCATATTGTAAGGCAGTGGTTTCTGTATTCGGCTATCGAGAAAACCGCGGAGCTTCGAGATGGATTCTTCAATATCCCTGTTATATCTTACTTTACGCTCTCCCCTTGTATCTACCTTTGATTCCGCAAGTTCTACGGCCTTTTTCAGAAGTGTATCTATGCCCTGGTTTCTGTTTCCGACCGTAAATACTACTGGCAGATCTAAGAGCTCAGAGAGTTTTTCCGCATTGATTTTGATCCCGCGCGAACTCGCAATATCGGCCATGTTGAGGGCGAATAAGACCTTGCAATCTATTTCCCTCAACTGGGTTGCAAGATAAAGGCTCCGTTCCAGGTTGGAGGAATCGATTATATCGATTACAACATCCGGGGATTTTTCAAGAACAAAATCCCGTGCAATGATCTCCTCCATGGAAAAAGGCGTTAAGCTGTAAGTTCCGGGAAGGTCGATGATCCTGAGCTCATATCCGTATCTGTTAATAATCCCCTCTTTCTTTTCAACTGTTACACCCGGCCAGTTCCCGACCTTTTGCCTGCTGCCTGTAATATTGTTGAATATTGTCGTCTTGCCTGAATTGGGATTGCCCGCAAGGGCGATCGTAAGGCTTTTTTGATGCATCAAGACGTTCCTATTTCACGTTATCGACTGTTATTTGCGCAGCTTCTTCAACCCTAAGTGACAGATGACAGCCTTTGACTATCATTTCAAGGGGATCTTTCAGGGGTGCATATTTTTCTATGTAAATCTCCGTACCCTTAAGAATACCCATCTCAAGTATCCTTTTGCGCAGGACACCGTTTCCACCTATTCGGGCAATTATTCCGGCCTGGCCTTCTTTCATTTCGCTTAACAGCATAGAAACTACCTCGATTCGTGATGATTCCCTCTGTCTGTTCCAACCTGGCGGGACTTGGGGGGTCCGCTACAAAACTTTTTATAATTAACATATTTATTTAACAAATTCGACAGCCTCGTTTATTTTTTATGACTATTGAGTTAGCTCCGCATCATATGCTAATTGTAACGGATTATTGGGTAATCAAAGACTATATATCAAAGCGGAGCTAACTCAATAGCATATTATTTTTTTGGGCGAGAGAGATCATCTTCGCAGTCGGGCATGGTCAGTGGAGGCTGCAATCATACGAATACGGCCACAACAATATTGTCCGTAGGGGGGGACTTTCATCAGGTGTTTCAGGGCTATTTCGATTGTAAATATCCGGTGAACCCGAGGTCCACTGTGCCTTGCATTTGTCATCCGTGCCCTGCCGCGGAAGCGGTTTGCCTTTTTACGGGGTTTTGGGTAGCGGGCCGGATTGCACTGCCTCTCCGGTCTGCGATGAGTGAGCTTTGAAACCCGGAAAAAGGTGACCATTCCAAGGCAGGATATAACTGGTTCACCGAATATTTACTTTCGATTTATATGAAGCCGGTGTGTGCCGGCTATTCAACAGCCGGTTGTTTTTCATTTGGTATAAGGCAGGTAGCCTTTTGCGGCTCTATTTTCAGCACCCCTCCAATTTGCTCTGCCCTGACCTTTGCCAGGTTGAGAGCCAGGATAAGAAAGAGATCGCCAGAGGACTTCTGTGTATACTCGTTTGCTTCCAGCGGATATCTGCTGAAATCTTGATCCCAGCCAGCCGGAAAGGCATTTCCCGTATGTTCGAATTCTAAAGACCATGTAGCCCCGTTTTTTTGGTATAATGTTAATTTCAGATAACGTTCCTCAGTTTCTCGCATCTGTTTTATGCAGGCATCCAGCAAGCCGTCAATCAAGTCGCGAAGGTATCTTTCATTGATTACGATCAGGGTTGGAGTACCGGGTAGAGACAAATGTTTCTCTATCTGATGCTTGAAAAAGAGGTCTGCATTCCAAAAATCCAGCTCCTCTTCAACCACTTGTCTGAGAATTACAGGTCTCTGCCTGTCTTCCCCATCTTGGCTTCTGTTAGTAATTATGTTGATCATGTTTTCCATATTGGTCAGCGATTCTTCCATCCGCGATAATCGTTTTAATCTCTCTTGAAGGTTGTCTGCGATATTCTTCAGCCGGCTGGCGGCAATGTCCGGCAGGCCGGAGTAATCAGTAAGTTCAATGGCCTTCAGATCCTTTTCGATATCCATTTTTAACATTTCAATGTTCATGGAGAAGATCTGCATAAAGCCATTTAAATTGTGAACGATGCCCTTAGCAAGATGTCCGATCTTGCTGTTTTGAAAGCAGCTATAAAAAAGATGTTCCAGGAACCGGATATTGCCCATTGTTTTTCTATGTTCCTTTGAATGGGTCGGCTTGATTACTTAAATAAAAATTCCTCCGGACCATGATTTTCTGGTGCTCCGGCCTGATCCGCTTTGTCTTTTCAATTAAAATAAACCCCTGCTTGTGAGACTTGTCCGATATGATTATTGTCATTGTTGACTCCATAGTATGTTCTGCTGTTATATACTACTGCTTTATCGGTAAAAAGGAATAAAGACTTGATGGCTATTATTAAACCCCATTCAATTTTAACCCTGCCCCCGGCTGAAGCCGAGGCACTTATAAATGATCTGCCTCTTGCTGAACAGGCCTCTTTGGTCTTGATGGCCCCATGGGAGAGGCGTCAGGAAATAATAATACTGTCCCGGGAGAGCAGGGCCCTTGTGCAGGGATTGCCGGTTGAGGAATTATTCTGGACTGTTAAGGCGGTTGGACCTCAGGATGCTGTTCACATTTTGAATTTAGCAAATGCAGAACAGTTGCAGTTCATTTTCGATCTGGATTGGTGGCATAAGGCTGAACTCTTGCCTGAGAAAATAGCAACGTGGATATTGCTTCTCTTTGAAGCCGGTGAAGATGCGATGGCTTCCTGGCTACAGTGGCTGAAAAAAAAGGATGAGACACTTCTCCCCGCCATTTTGAGGCCGTTTATTCAGGTTTACAAGCGGCCTGATGACATGGATATACAGGAAGCCAAGGACATGCTTCCCCTGTTTACTTTGGATAATGTGTATTTCGTGTCTTTCCAAAAGGATGCATTGCAGCCGATCTGGGACCGTTTTCTCGTGAAGATCCTGGATGTGTCACCCGGTCTGTATAGAGATGTATTGGAGACCATTATCGGTGAGAGTGCTGCCGAAAACCTGGAAAATGCCTTTCGTCTTCGGCGTTCCCGTATAGGAGATTGGGGTCTTCCAGACTATTATGACGCCCTTGATATCTACGCCCCTCTGCGTGGTAATTATGTCAGACAAGTTGAAATTTCCTTCTCCGAAGAAGAAAAATGGCCTGACACCACGCTGCCGGCCTTTGTGCCTACTCTATACATGGGAAGCTATCCGGTCCTCCGAACTGCCATTGAAAAATTGTCAGGTACAAGGATCATGGAAAGAGTTGTTCATGAATGGGCAGGCGCTGCAAACAAGATCCTTATGGTAGATGAAGTTGACCTCGATGATCCTGAAGCTTTGCGTGACTCCCTTTTAAAGGTGGCAGCCCTTCTCAATTTGGGCCTGGAGGTTGCAGGGAGAACGGAAGGCAGGTCCCCGGAGGAGGTCCTGAAGTCAGGTGTGATAGAAGACATAATAAGGCTTGCCAATACCGCGATCAGAAGATTGGCTGCAAAGGCCCGCAGCCTGGTAAGCTCCGGCTTGGTATCCAGGGATTTCCTCCACCTGCCAGAGGCGTGGGCAGATACCTTAAAGGGGCTATTGTCTGAACGTCCCATGTTATGGGACCCGGCCCTGAGCAAATATAGACCATTTTGTGATATGACGGAACTCACCTCGGTGGAAAATCTTATAACCACCGTAGGTGAATGGGCGCTCCTAATGGCCTGTATATTACCTCAGCATGAAAATTGGACACGTGAGATACCCTGGAACTCAACCAACCTGGGGCATCCGAACGAACTTGTTTTGCCCCAGGCCCTTTTGACCGCCCTTGGCCAAAAGACATTGGGTGGAGAATTGAAGGTTTATCCCATTTCGGCTGAGAAACTCAACTACTTGAGAAGCATATGGTTCCCGGATAGCATGATTCCTTCATTCAGTGGGAAAAAGAAATCTTCAGGACCTGATGAACCACCACCAGAGACAATCAGGCGTTGTGTAGAGGCCTTACGACCTGTTGCAAAGCAGACGGGACTTGCGCGCAAAAAGCTCTATTCAATGGTAAAGGAATCCTTGACGCCGCTTTATAAAGAATGGAGAGATTTACCGGAAGACGTATCAATAGATGGCCGTTTTGTCTCTTCCGTTATTGTAAATCTGGAGGACAATCAGATATACGAATGACCTCTCATGGATCATAGTAAATATTCTTATGAACCCGTTATATCCTGCCTTGGAGCGGTTACCTTTTTCTGGGTTTCAAGGCTCACTCATCGCAGACCGGAGAGGCAGTGCAATCCGGCCCGCCACCCAAAACCCCGTAAAAAGGCAAGCCGCTCCTGCGGCAGGGCACGGATGGCAACCGTTCACCGGATATTTATGGATCATAAACGGTTATTGTTGAAATAATGAGCACTTAAATAAAATAGATTTCCGGGCGTTACCTTCTCGAAATTCTTGACATTTTTTATTTTATTCTTAATATAATACAGATTACAGGCGGGTGTAGCTCAGTTGGTAGAGTACAAGCTTCCCAAGCTTGGGGTCGCGGGTTCAAACCCCGTCGCCCGCTCCAACCCTTTTTGAGGTTTGTACCTGCTCATGTTGACATTTAGTCGCATGAGAGGATTTTACTTCAATTAGTGGGGTTTTTTGGCGTTTAAGTAGCAACGTACAAATATCAATAATACTCTGCTAATGAAGTGGGCTTGGCCCACTTTATTTTTTTATGGTGCTTAACAGAAAAAATAGAGACCGACAAGCGGAAGCTGTAAGGGCACTTATTGAACCAGTAGTGGTATATACAGGCATGGAATTGGTTGATGTGGAATATGGCCGCGGGCCTTCAGGCACTGTCCTGAGGCTCACCATAGACAAACCGGATGGAGTGACAGTCGATGATTGCGCGGACATAAGCCGGCTGGTAGGTGACCTTCTGGACGCGAAGGATTTTGTGCCGGGATCATACAATCTGGAGGTATCTTCTTCAGGGATTAATCGACCGCTAAAAAAGAGGGATGATTTTGAACGTTTCGCTGGTCAGAAGGTCTTGATCAAGACCAGAGAACCAATAGATGGCCGTAGAAATTTCAGAGGCATTTTGCATGGGACAAGGGAAAATTTTATAGTTGTTTCCACAGAGAAAACGGTCTTTAATATCCCTTTTGAACTTGTAGCCAAGGCCAGGTTAGACATAATTTAGATCCGTTGATCCAGAAATTGCAAATTTAAGGAATAAAACAAAATATGGGTTCAGAACTCAAGATGATCATAGATCAGGTAAGCAGGGAAAAAGGGTTAGACCGCAATATTCTTATTGCTGCGCTTGAGGAGGCAATCAAATCGGCTGTCAAAAAACGCTATGGTGCCAATCTTGATCTGGAAGTCAATTTTGACGATGTCCGGGGCGAAATTGAGGTATTTCAGTATCGTACAGTAGTAAAAGAAGTCCATGACAAAGAAGCGGAAATTTCTCTGAAAAAGGCCAAAGAGCTTGATTCCAAATGTGAATTGGAAGATTGTATCGGCACCAAAATGGATATTTCAGCCCTGGGGCGAATAGCAGCCCAGTCAGCCAGACAGGTAATCATCCAGAAGATGAAGACTGCTGAAAAGGATCTTATCTATGAGGAATTCAAGGGTCGGGAAGGCGAGGTTGTAAACGGCATTATCCAGCGCTACGAAAGGGGAAATATTATAATCAATCTGGGTCGAACAGAAGCTATCCTGCCTGCATTTGAGCAGATTTCCAGCGAAAGCTACCGCCATGGCGACCGGCTCCGTGCCTTGATAATTGAAGTGAAAGATACGCAAAAAGAACCCCAGATCGTTTTATCCAGGACACATCCGGATTTTCTGGTCAAGCTTTTTGAACTGGAAGTACCGGAAATCTCAGAGGGAATAGTTCACATTATGGGAGTGAGCAGGGAGCCTGGAAGCAGATCCAAGATCGCTGTCAGCGCCAGTGAGTCTGATGTGGACCCCGTAGGAGCTTGTGTGGGTATGCGGGGATCAAGGGTCCAGGCAGTGGTTCAGGAACTCAGGGGCGAAAAGATAGATATAGTACCGTGGAGCCCTGATCCTGCAAAGTATGTTTACAATGCCCTGGCCCCGGCCGAGTGTTCCAGAGTTATAGTGGACGATTCCAACCAGTCATTGGAAGTTATCGTGCCGAATGACCAGCTTTCTCTTGCCATCGGACGGCAAGGGCAAAACGTACGTCTTGCAGCCAAGCTCATGGGTTGGAGAATAGATGTGATAAGTGAGACCCGCTATCAACACTACCAGGATCCTGGTTATCACTCATTATTAAAGATATCTGCTGTAACAGAGAACATAGCGGACAAGATCTATGACCTTGGTGCCACTTCACTCGAGCTTCTTGCCCAGGCTGATCCTGATGAACTCTCGCAGAAGACCAACCTGAGCATGGAGTTGATCAGCTCATTGGTGGAAGAGGCCAAAAAACTGAAGGAAGAGGGAAAAGAGGAGGTCCATGCTGAAGAGGCAGATACCGGGGTGAAGCAGCCGGAAGCGATAGAAGATGAACAGGCCGATCCATGATATATTCATGAGGACCTGAACGGCTCTTTTAAAAGAGTTATATTGCCGGGGGTTTAAAAAAGGGGCATGACTAAAATCAGAGTTCATGAGCTGGCCAAAGAATTCGGGGTAGCCAGTAAAGAGATGGCGGCCAAGATTATTGATCTTGGCTACAACATCAAGAATTATATGAGTACACTTGAGGACTATGAGGCCCGGGATATCCGCCGCAAACTGAGGGGTGAGGCGCATGCGGCGGCAAAGAAAAAGCAGGAGGCCGAGCCAAAAACCACGGTGCGTCTCAGGCACCGGAAAATTATCCTCAAAAAAATCGTTCGTTCAACTGAGACTAAAGGCGAGACTATTGTCGAGGTACAGAGAAAAGAGGCTGAAAAACCAGTTGAGGCAGAACCAGAAACTACTACAGATAAACCGGATAAGGCTGCGGGAACAGAAGAAGAGGTGCAGGGGGCTGCTCCTGTCGCCGGGAAAGAGGAAGAAATTAAGGCCGTGGAGGAAGCCCCGACTATTGAAAGAGAACGGCCAGAAATCGAATCCGGACAGGAGGTAACCGGAACTGCATCAGGATCAGATAAAGAATCTGTACCTGAAAAACAGCCTGCTCTGCCCGAGACCACCCATAAACCCAAGACTGTAAAAAAGACCAGGGCTGATAAACCCGAAAGCTTTGTAAAGATCCTCGATCTGCCGAGGATTAAAATCTCCCGTCAAAAAAACGATAAACCAGAAAGCCATGCTCGCCGGACCACATTACCTCTCCATCCGGATGAACTCTCTAAGGAACCGCCGGTTCCCTTAATTGATATCTCTGCAGTTCCTGAAAAAAAAAGCAAAAAGAAGGGCAAGAGAGTAGTCCAGATGTCGGAGTTGGAAAAGCCGCTCAAAAAACGCCGGGTTACTCCGAAGTGGAAGGAAAAACAGAAACATATAAACAAAATTCTTGCGGAGGAGATTGATATAACAGTATCCGGCCGGGAAAAAAAGGAAATTTCCAGGGATTACGGCGATTCAGCACAAAAGGAGGAAGTTGTCCTTAAGCCCAGTACCGCCCCTCCCAAGGCAGGCAAACGAAGGTTTGCCATATACGAGACTATTCAGGTGGGTGAGCTTGCCAAGCGGATGGGCGTCAGGGCGGGAGACGTCATAATGAAGCTCATGGACCTGGGCGTAATGGCCACAGTTAATCAGTCTGTCGATTACGACGTAGCCAGCATCGTGGCCTCTGGGTTTGACTATGAACTGGAGAAGAAGTCTGTGGCTGAGGACCTGGTCCACACAGAGGATGTCCGGGAGGGCGAGCCTGTGCCAAGACCCCCTGTGGTCACAATCATGGGCCACGTAGATCATGGAAAGACCACGCTCCTGGATGCCATCCGTAAAGCAGATGTGGCTTCAAAGGAGGCAGGCGGCATCACCCAGCATATAGGCGCATATCATGTCACACTTCCCTTTGGTCAGGAGGTAGTCTTTCTGGACACCCCGGGCCATGAATCATTCACAGCCATGAGGGCTCGCGGAGCCAAGGTTACTGATATCGTGATACTGCTGGTAGCGGCGGATGACGGTGTAATGGCCCAGACACATGAGGCCATAGATCACGCCCGGGCAGCCGGGGTCCCTATCATTGTAGCAATCAACAAAATCGACAAGCCGGGGGCTAATCCGGAAAAAGTAAAAAGGCAACTTTCTGAACTGGGATTAGTTCTTGAGGATTGGGGCGGAGAGACCATTTGCATCAACATCTCTGCCAAAGAAAAAACGGGAATAGAAGAACTGCTTGAGATGATGGCCCTCCAGGCCGAGGTGATGGAGCTCAAGGCAGATCCCAAGCGGCCTGCCAGAGGTCACGTGATAGAAGCCAAGCTGGACAGAGGGCGTGGTCCCGTGGCTACCCTTTTGGTCTCAGAAGGTACACTGCATATAGGTGACGCTCTCGTCTGTGGTATACATCACGGCAGAGTGAGGGCCATGCTCAACGACAAGGATGAAAGGATAAAGGCTGCCCGTCCCTCCATGCCAGTGGAAATCCAGGGTCTCTCCGGCGTGCCTGAGCCAGGAAACGAATTCACGGTACTTTCTGACGACAAGAAGGCCAGAGAGGTGGCTGAGTATCGCCAGCGCAAGATAAGAGAGAAGGAACTGCTCAGGAGCAGCAAAGTAAGTCTGGAAAATGTCTTTGAAAGACTCCGGGAGGAGGAACTCAAGGAACTCAATATAGTGCTCAAGGCTGATGTTCAGGGTTCTGTGGAGGCCCTTGCAGAGGCACTGCACAAGCTCAGTACCCAAGAGATAAAGGTAAATTTCGTCAGGAGCGGTATCGGGGCCATCACTGAATCCGACGTCTTGCTGGCATCTGCTTCAAATGCCAGCATCATAGGCTTTAATGTAAAGCCCAGCCCACAGGCAAAGGCCTTAGCTGAACATGAACATGTGGACATCCGCTTCTACGATGTCATTTACCATGCCATTGAGGAAATTAAAGATGCCATGGCAGGTTTGCTTGAACCTGTCTACAGGGAAGAGCCCATGGGACGCGCCGAGGTTCGTGACGTCTTCCACATTGGCAAAGTCGGTACAGTGGCAGGGTGCTATGTGCTGGAAGGCTTGATCAAAAGAAATGCCAAGGCCAGGCTTTTAAGAGACAACGTGGTAACTTATAAAGGCAAGATAGCATCTCTTCGTCGCTTCAAAGAAGACGCGAAAGAAGTCCAGGCCGGGTATGAATGCGGAATAGGCCTTGAAAAGTTCAATGACATAAAGACAGGGGACATAATAGAGACTTATATAATGAGAGAAGAAACCCCTGTCCTCGGAGAATCTATATCTGATGCCAGAGAGAAAGAAATGTGAAAGTAAATATTCTTATGAACCCGTTATATTCTGCCTTGGAGCGGTTACCTTTTTCCGGGTTTCAAAGCTCACTCATCGCAGACCGGAGAGGCAGTGCAATCCGGCCCGCTACCCAAAACCCCGAAAAAAGGCAAACCGCTCCTGCGGCAGGGGGCACGGATGGCAACCGTTCACTGGAGGGGATATTTCTTTGAACAGTTTAACGGAAGCCCCCGTAGTTTTCTCGGCTTTTGCTGTGGGGAAAACTGCATCGCCTGAGCGCAGCGTAAGGCGAATGCAGAGGGGGCAGGACATCCCCCATGTCAAAGGCCTTAAGAAAACAAGGGGCTAAAGTGTGAAGTGAAAAGAAATATCCCCTTCCCGTGAACGGTTTGCGGAATGGACTACGGGTTCACCGGATATTTACATGTGAAATTTGAAATTGGGGAAAACAAAAAGATGCAGATATGTTGCCTAATTTCGAATTTCCAGTTTCAGCATCCGTATTCAATTTGATAATGTACGTTTTTTTGAAGAAAGTGCAAACCAGTGGTAAATATCCGGTGAATGAAGGATGCCGATAAATGGTTGTAGGAATAATCAAGCTCAGGGTAAGAATGCCCGGGAACCATTCGCTGAAAGGGAAACGGCGCGTGGTTAAGAGTTTGATCGGGCAGGTGGGCAGTCGTTTCAATGTGGCTGTGTCAGAAATAGCCATGCACGATGTATGGCAAAATGCAGAGATAGGAATATCAGCGGTAGGAAATAGCCGTCCGGCAATCAACTCTGTACTGGACAAGATCTTGGATTTCATAGAAAAAACTTGTCCGGTAGAGGTTACTGACACAAATATCGAGATTATTCACATGGGAAAATAAGGAGACAAGAGGATCATGCCCCACGGGTTCCCACGTTCCAGAAGAATAGAGGATCTCCTCAGAAAAGAAGTGGCAGACATACTGCTCAGTGAAATCAAGGATCCAAGGGTACATGGATTGGTGACCATAATGCAGGTAAAGGTTTCGGAGGACCTCTGTTACGCAAGATTTTTCGTTTCGGTTCTTGGAAGTGAGTCTGAAAGGGAATCTGTGCTGGAAGGGCTGAATAAGGCTAAAGGCTTCATACGGCAAATTCTGGGACACCGCCTTGACCTGAGGCGGATACCTGAGATCCGCTTTCAACTGGACCGGAGCCTGGATTACCAGGAAAAGATTGAGAGACTCCTTGCCAGTGTGCGAACCGGCCAACAGGTAGAAAATTGAAGACAACTGAGACCGGGGTTTTACCCAAGGATACCAAGAAACTGAAGGCAGTGGTGGATGCTGTCAATGCATCCGATCGTCTGCTTTTGACCTGTCATGTCAAGCCGGATGGAGATGCCCTGGGTTCTTTGTTGGGCCTGGGTCTTGCCCTTAAGGATGCAGGCAGGGATGTGACCCTTTTTGTAGAAGGCCCTGTGCCGAATACACTTCAATTTCTCCCTGGCTCTCAATACCTGGTCAGTGAAGTAGCTAATCCGCTGCCTGAAAATACTACCCTGGTGGTCCTTGATTGCAACGAGCCCGACAGGATGGGAAAGCAGGCACAAAGATTGATAGAGCAGGCCTCAATTATTGTCGTTCTTGATCATCATCTGGGCCAGGCCCAGTTCTGTACCCGGAACCGGGGGAAAAAACACCCTCATTGCATCACTTATATATCTCCAGACATTTTTGCCACCGGTGCCATAGTCATGCGGATCATCAAAGGACTTGGATGGCCCATAACAGAAGACATCTCCACTAATCTCTATGCCGCCATACTGTCGGACACAGGATGTTTCCGTCACAGCAATACCGACGAGACAGCTTTCCGGATGGCTGGCGATCTCGTGGCACACGGCGCAAATCCCTATGCCGTTGCAAGCAAGCTTTATCAGAATTATTCTTTGCACAGGCAACGCCTTTTAGGTCTTGTATTAAGGACCCTCGAAGTAAAGGGACATGGCAAGATAGGACTTCTCCAGGCCACTCCGGAGATGTTTCGTATCTGCGGTGCAACAGAGTACGACACAGAGGATTTTGTAGGACATGTCCGGTGCATAGATACAGTAGAAGTTGCCATTTTCATAAAAGAGGTCCATGCCGGGCAGGTATCTGTCAGCATGCGGTCAAAGTCGTTCTTTAATGTAGCAGAACTGGCCAAGGAATTCGGAGGCGGAGGGCACTTTCATGCAGCAGGTTTCCGTAAGACCGGGACAGCAGCCGAGATCAGAGAGGTCCTGTTGAAAAAAATAAATGCCTGTTTTGAGGACTCGGAAACGGCCGATGCGTGATGGCATCCTGGTAATGGACAAGCCATCCGGCATGACTTCCTTCCAAATGGTTCAGGAAGTTCGCAAGAGGTTTAAGGTCAAAAAAGCCGGACATGCGGGTACCCTTGATCCGCTTGCCACAGGTGTATTGCCCATATGCCTGGGACGTGCAACAAAGATCGTCCGGTTCATTATGGCGGGTCACAAGGTATATCAGGGGACCATGCTTCTGGGAGTGACTACCGATACTTACGATGCAGCAGGAAGGGTCACGGAACAAAGGCCCTTACCTTCGGACCTTGATCTGGTCTCTTTGCAAAACGCAGCCAAAAAATTTACGGGCAGGCTTTTCCAGCCGCCTCCACCATTCTCTGCAGCCAAGCATAAAGGAAGACCGTTATACAAATTCGCGCGTCAGGGAATAATGGTCCAAAAGGAATCCAGGCCGGTGCAGGTATTCTCGTTCGAGATCCTTGAAATGAGGCTGCCAGAGGTGGACTTCAGAGTGCACTGCTCAAAAGGTACCTATGTAAGGTCACTTGTAAATGAGCTCGGATCTGATCTGGGCTGTGGTGCTCATGTAAAGGGCCTGCAAAGGATTCGAAGCGGGCCTTTTGACATAGGGCAGGCATTGAAAATTGAGACCCTTGATGAAATTCTTGAAAGCAAAGGACCTTCAGGGGTTCTTATTCCTGTTGAAAAGGCACTGGCCCACATCCCTGCCATTGAGATAGATATTGATATGGCAGCGGATTTAAGGAATGGACGTCCGATTTTAGTGAGCAGGCTCAGAGAGCTGATGGAGTCGCAAGACCATGAGTCAGATCCGGAATTGCCTTATCTGCGGCTTCTTCTTTGCAGGGCGCCTTTCTCAAAGAATGGTTCAGGATCTCAGGGAAAAGATTTGGTGTCTGTAGTGACATGGCCCACAGTGCTGAAAACGGATAACCATAAGATCCTGCGCCCTATAAAAATTTGGCCCGGGAAATGTGCTGTTGCAGATTAGAATCAGAGATCAAATAGTAATTTGGTGAAGGAGGAAGAGACAGGTGGTTTTGAATCCGGAACGTAAGAGAGAGATAATAGAAAGTTTCCAGACCCACGAAACCGACACCGGTTCCCCCGAGGTCCAGATAGCCCTGTTGAGTGCCCGCATCGGCTATCTGACCGAGCACTTCAAGATCCACAAAAAGGATCATGCCTCAAGACACGGCCTGTTAAAACTTGTGGGCCAGAGAAGGAGAATGCTCGATTACCTCAAGAACCGGGATGTGGGGCGGTACAGGAAAGTTATAAAGGAATTGGGAATCCGCAAGTGATACGATTTAACTATTTATGCTCCCTGGAAGCCGGCAGGCTGGGAGTATGAACTCAGAGGGGTTTTGCCCCAATTGGAGTAAAGTTTGATTGAGATGATAAAATTAAAGACACAGATAAATGACATGACCTTCTCCCTTGAGACGGGACGTCTGGCCAAGCAGGCCAACGGTGCCATTTTGGCCAGAATGGGGGAAACCGTAGTCCTGGTGACAGCGGTGACCTCTGGTAAAGTGCGGGAGGGAGTGGACTACCTGCCACTCATGGTAGACTATCAGGAGATGTTCTACGGGTCAGGCCGCATTCCCGGGAATTATTTCCGCAGGGAGATCGGAAGACCCAGTGAAAAAGAAACTCTCACCTCACGGCTGATAGATCGTCCGCTTCGGCCCAGATTTCCCGATGGATACGCGTTCGATACCCAGATAATAGCAACGGTGCTTTCCGTGGATACAGAGATCGATCCCGATGTAGTTGCCATTACCGCGGCATCCGCGGCCCTTTGTATCTCAGACATACCATTTGATGGTCCTATTGCCGGCGTGAGAGTAGGAAGGGTGGAAGGCAAATTAATAGCCAATCCCACCAGGACCCAGTTATCGAATTCTGATTTTAACGTCATTGTTGCAGGTACGAGAAGCGCGATAATCATGGTAGAGGGTTGGGCAGCAGTGCTTTCAGAACAGGAAGTGCTGGACGCGATTTTTTTCGGTCATGAATCACTGACGCCATTGTTCGATCTCCAGGATGAGCTCGTTGAAAAGGCAGGTAAACCCAAGATGACTGTCCCTGAACCCGATTCGGACCCCGAGCTTATAAAAAGGGTCAGGGAATCCGCCAGGGAGAGGATGCTTGCAGCCATACAGATACCTTCCAAAATCGAACGAAACAAGGAAATAAAGCGCCTTAAAACAGAGGTTCAGGAGGCGTTGGGTGCTGACCATCCCGGTCGTGAGCATGAGATATCAGAGTGCCTGAAAGACCTTGAAAAGGAGCTGATGCGTACTTTGATCATAAAAGAAAAGCGCCGGATTGACGGCAGGACTTTTGAAGAAGTCAGGCCGATTTCCTGCTCTGTGGGAGAACTCCCCCGTACCCACGGCTCAGCGGTCTTCACCCGCGGAGAAACCCAGGTGCTGGCTGTGGCAACCCTTGGCAGTTCTGAAGACGAGCAGAGGATTGAATCCCCTGCAGGACAACGTTATAAACACTTCATGCTGCACTATAATTTTACTCCGTACAGCGTAGGCGAAGTCAGGCCGCTAAGGGGTCCGGCACGAAGAGATATCGGCCATGGCGTGCTGGCGGAACGGGCACTGGCCGGAGTAGTACCTCCTGCGGACGATTTTCCATATACTATTCGAATTGTCTCAGATGTCCTGGAATCCAACGGCTCATCTTCCATGGCTACCGTTTGCGGCGGGGCGCTTGCCATGATGGATGCCGGCATCCCTGTTCGAGATATGGTGGCAGGGGTGGCCATGGGCCTTATAAAAGAGAATAGGAATGTCATCATACTCTCTGATATCCTGGGGGATGAAGACCACATGGGCGATATGGATTTCAAGGTCGCGGGGACAGAGGAAGGAATTACCGCCCTGCAGATGGATATCAAGATTTCAGGGATAAGCCGGGATATTTTGAGCAGGGCGCTTATACAGGCAAAAGATGCAAGGCTCTATATCCTGGACAAGATGAGAAAAGTGATAGATCACCCCAGAAAAGACCTTTCACCATATGCACCTAAGATCATCACCCTCAATATCAATCCGGAAAAGATCCGGGATCTTATTGGCCCGGGCGGAAAGCATATACGGGGCATAATAGCAGAAACCGGCGTAAAGATAGACGTTGATGATTCAGGCGAGGTGAACATCTTTTCCTCTTCAGAGGAGGCGGCAGAAGATGCCATAAAAAGGATCAAGGACCTCACAAAAGAGGCCGAGGTCGGAGATATCTATCTCGGGACCGTAAAAAAGATCATGGACTTCGGGGCCTTTGTTGAGATATTGCCGGGCTGTGACGGTCTGGTGCATATTTCTCAACTGGAGAACAGGCATGTGAAAAATGTAAAGGATATACTTTCCGAAGGCGACGAAGTCCTTGTAAAAGTCATAGGTATAGATCAACAAGGCAGGATCAAGCTCAGCCGCAAGGCTGCCATGGATGAGCAGGGAGCTGCTGTTCAAAAGTGAAGCAGCAATACAATAAATCCGTCCTTCCAAACGGCATTCGCGTGCTTACTGAGCGCATACCCAATGTCCGCTCGGTATCAGTCGGTGTGTGGGTTATTGTAGGCGCCAGGGATGAGGATGCCAGTAACTCGGGCATTTCCCACTTTATCGAGCATATGATTTTTAAGGGGACTGAACGGCGTACCGCCCTGGACATCGCCAAGGCCTTTGACCAGATGGGCGGCTTTTCCAATGCCTTTACCTCCAAAGAGATCACCTGCTTCCATGCAAAGGTAATGGATATCCATCTGGACAGGCTGCTGGATTTATTCTCTGATATTTTTCTCCGTTCCAGATTTGACGACAAGGAGATGGAAAGAGAACGTCAGGTCATAATACAAGAGATCGGTATGCTTGAAGACTCTCCGGATGAGTTGATTCACGAACTTTTTAACAGATTTTACTGGCCCGGAAGCAGCCTTGCGCAATCCATTCTCGGTACTGTTGACAGTGTCAGCGCAATAAGGCCACAGACCTTGAAGGAGTTTGTGAGTAATGCCTATGTAGGTCCAAAGGTCCTGGTCGCTGCAGCAGGCAACCTGGAACACGAGCCTTTTGTTGCCAAGATAAGCGAACTTTTTGGAGACCTGGCGTCTATCAATGGCCGTTCATCTCGCTCTAGGGCGGTACCTCACCTCGGGGTCAAATTTTACCAAAGGGACCTGGAACAGCTTCACGTACTGATGGGTTATGAAGGGCCGAGCTCCTCAGACCCCCAACGCTATCCCTCTCTGTTGCTTAACGTAATCCTCGGCGGATCCATGAGTTCCCGGCTGTTTCAGGAGATAAGAGAAAAGCGGGGACTTGCCTACTCAGTCTATTCCTTTTTCTCTTCGTTTCAGGATACCGGGATGCTGGGAATTTATGCAGGCATCTCTGCCAAACAGCTTTCAGATGTGGTTGAGTTAATGCACGGAGAGCTAAAAAAGCTCGCGGATCAATCTGTTGAATACGATGAGATGGAAGCCGCCAGGGATCACGTCAAGGGTGGATTGCTGCTCTCTGCGGAAAGCACGGACAGCCGCATGACGCTTCTGGCAAAAAATGAAATAAATCTGGGCCAATTCGTCTCCTATGATGAAATAATCCGCAAAATTAATGCAGTTACTCCTGAGGAAATAAAGCAGATGGCAACGCGGTGCCTGGAAAAAGGTCCTGCCCTGGTTTGTTTAGGGCCGGTCCCGGATGAAGAGGCCGGGAGGTCTGAGGAGTTGACAAATTCTTTGCGGACAGTTCGTGAGTAATATGTGATAGAATCTCTGTCCATCAGATCACTGGAAGGACTGCCTGTAGTCGTACAGATAAAACGCCTGTCCCACGCGGTTGATCTTCCTCTTCCTCATTATATTACCAGGCAATCGGCAGGTATGGATTTGGCTGCAGCGATCCAACACGACATCCACCTGCATCCGGGGGAAATAGGTCTTGTTCCCACAGGTCTTGCAGTAGCCCTGCCACATGGTTATGAATTCCAGATCCGGCCCAGGAGTGGACTTGCCATCAGATCCGGCCTGACGGTAATAAATGCACCCGGCACTATTGACGCCGACTACCGCGGTGAGATAAAAGTGGGACTCATTAATCTTGGCCCGGAGACTGTCACCATCAAAAGAAAACAAAGGATAGCCCAGATGATCCTTGCCAGGATCTGGCATGCAAGCTGGCAAGAAGTGGATTCATTACCTGCAACCGCAAGGGGTGAAGGCGGCTTTGGTCATAGCGGGGTTTAGATGCTTGGCTGAATTTGATCGGTCAAAGTGCCTGCTTAACAATATAGTTTTTTACTGCGTTTACCTCTGCAGGTAAAATTTCGCATCTGCTGGGCCTGCTTTCAATTCCCTTTAATGATTCCGGTCGCTCTGGTTCCTTGCCTATGGCCTTGCGTATAGCCTCAGGAAATTTTGCCGGATGTGCGGTGGCCAGACAGATAGTGGGTCCCTTTGGTAGATCAGGGCCCAGCCTTTCAGCCGCGGCTACCCCTACTGCAGTGTGGGGATCCAGAATATAGCCCGTCTCCTTATACGTGTCCCTGATAGTTGCAATGGTTGAGGCCTGATCTATAGAGGCAGAGGCAAAATCCTTTCTCACCCGGGACCGTTCCTCCTGGCTAATGATAATTTCGTCTTTCTTATCGAGAAGGATAAATGCCTGCCTTACCCTTTCGGATTCCTGATTGTACAGGTAATAAAGATAACGTTCAAAATTGCTGGCGACCTGGATATCCATGGAGGGACTTATGGTGGGGATCACTTCGCTTTTGGTATAGCGGCCCCGGAGGACAAAACGGGTCAGGATATTGTTTTCATTCGTGGCAAGGATCAGTCTTTTTATATTAGGTCGAATAAGCTGTTTTGCTATATAACCTGCAAAGATGTCTCCGAAGTTTCCGGTTGGTACAGAGAAATTGACTGATTCGTCTCCTGTCTGCTCTTTTACTTTCAGCGTGGCATAGACGTAATATACGACCTGAGCAAGGACCCTGGCCCAATTAATGGAGTTGATGGAGCCCAGATGATATCGAGCCTTGAAATCAAGCTGATTGAATATGGCCTTGACTATGGCCTGACAGTCATCAAAGGTGCCTTGCACTCCGATATTAAAGACATTTTTCTCCGGCACAGTGGTCATCTGGAGGGCCTGTATCTTACTCACCCGTCCCTGGGGATGGAGTATAAAGATGTTAATATTATCCTTTCCTTTGACCCCATAGATAGCGGCACTGCCTGTATCTCCGGAAGTGGCGCCGAGGATGTTCATTTTTTTACCTGATTCCTTAAGAAGATAAGAAAAGAGATTTCCCAGAACTTGCAGGGCAATGTCCTTAAAGGCCAGAGTGGGCCCATGAAAGAGCTCCAGGATATAGTGTTTGCCGACTTTAACAACAGGGGTGACTTCAGGCGTATCAAATTTGATATAGGCATCGCTGATGAGGGCTCCAAGCTCTTTGTCTGAAAGATCATCAACAAAGAGGCTCATGACCTCCAAGGCAAGCTCCGGATAACTCAGGCCCTTCCATGCGTCAATAGTCGCGGAATCCAAAGATGGGATGGGATCCGGCAATAACAGCCCTCCGTCTGCAGCAAGACCCATCATTACGGCCTCTGTGAAGGATACAGGATCAATTCCTCCGCGGGTGCTTATGTATCTCATTAATCCCTTCCATGTTCGTGATGAGTATGACCATGTCCGTAGTGATGGCCATGGCGTTCCGGACCCTCAACGGGACCTCCGGCCAGATCCAAGGCATATTGCAACTCTCTCGTTACCTGTTCAGAGGTGTTTATCGCCTTTTTGAATGCTTCTGCCAGACGGATGTTGTCTGAATCTTTACATAACTCAGCCCACCTCTTGAACTCTGCTATGTGTTCCTGGTTGTGGTTAATCCAGTGGGGAAGAAGGATACGCAACTTTTCCAAATCAGTCATTAAATGGCAACTCCTTAATCTCATTCACATACACGGATTTCCAATGTAAATATCCGGTGAACCCGTAGTCCATTCCGCAAACCGTTCACGGGAAGGGGATATTTCTTTTCACTTCACACTTCAGCCCCTTGTTTTCTTAAGGCCTTTGACATGGGGGATGTCCTGCCCCCTCTGCATTCGCCTTACGCTGCGCTCAGGCGATGCAGTTTTCCCCACAGCAAAAGCCGAGAAAACTACGGGGGCTTCCGTTAAACTGTTCAAAGAAATATCCCCTCCAGTGAACGGTTGCCATCCGTGCCCCCTGCCGCAGGAGCGGTTTGCCTTTTTTCGGGGTTTTGGGTAGCGGGCCGGATTGCACTGCCTCTCCGGTCTGCGATGAGTGAGCTTTGAAACCCGGAAAAAGGTAACCGCTTCAAGGCAGGATATAACGGGTTCACCGAATATTTACTTTCCAATTTCAAGTTTCCATCCGCAAACAGTTACATATTATCTTAAACTATTGTTGATTGAAAAGGTACTATTTCCGGGACTCCAATATGATCCTGTTCTTTAACAGATCAACGATGGCAATGCGGGCAGGAATGATTTTAGGTGCATCAAACAATCCCTGTATTCTGACCCCTTCAGGACAGTGTTCTACCAGGATTGCATCACGCAATATCTCTTCTTCCGTATCGGCCTTTTTTAGATAAACTGTGGACTGGCACATACTTGCTCCTTATTTCAAATAAAATTCAACCCCTGACCTGTCTGAACAACGGAATTTGAGGAGGCCCGTTTGTCCGGCGTTCTGGCTCGGCCATTTCTGCCAGGGACGGCAGATCTGAGAGGTCCTTTAACTCAAATACCTCTAGAAAGTGCCTGGTCGTGCCATAAAGCAATGGACGGCCGGGAAGATCTTTTCTGCCGACAATCCTGATGATATTTCTGTCGAGCAGGAAATGCAGGGTGCCGCTGGTGTCTACTCCTCTGACGCTTTCAATCTCCGCCCTTGTTATCGGCTGCCTGTACGCCACGAGGGCAAGTGTCTCAAGGGCTGCTTTGCTGAGCCTCACCGGACTCGACCTCTTGAGCCTCAGCACCCAGCTTCGCAAGCTCCTGCAGGTCTGAAAACGAAATCCCCCTGCCACCTCCTTTAGTTCAAAGCCGCATTTTCCGTCTCTGTACTCCCTCTGGATAATCTCTAATGTAGTGATTATTGAATATCTGTCATATTCAGGCAAAAGCTGGATGAATTTCTTTAAACCAATAGGCCGGTCCGCTACAAATAACATGGCCTCAATAATAGATTTCAGATTTTGCCGGCTGGTCGTCATAGAATCATTGAACGGGAAGCGAGAGGACGTTCCGATGAAATCACATCTCTTCCACTGTCACTGTTCTACTGACCTTAGATGTCCTTAAACGTCCTTGCCATTATCGGTTCTCTCCTGTCCTGATTCAAGGACCTTGAGGTTGACCTCAAGAAACTGACACGACTTTCTCAGAGTTCAATGGCTTGGGCCTTTTCAACACCATCCTGCTGCAGAAGACGAGAAAGGACATCCCGCCCTACGAGCTCATCAGTGGTCAGAAGTATGACATTCCGGTGATGAAATGGATCCTGTCCCACTTGCATTTGGCCTATGTTGATGTTCGCCTCACCCAGGGTGATTCCGATTCGACCGATTACACCTGGACGATCTTCATTGTAAATAAGCAACATATGTCCTTCTGGTACGGCTTCCAGGCAGAAATCATTGATTTTTACAAGCCGGGGTTCTTTTTTCCCGAATATGGTTCCTGCCAGGGTATTGGTACCGTCGGCTGTTTTTACCGTAACGGTCAGGAGACTGGTAAAGTCCTCAGATGTCTTGCTTTTGGATTCCGTAACTTTTATACCTCGCTCCTCAGCAAGTATAGAGGCGTTTACAAAGTTCACTTCGTCTCTGAGTATCGGGGAAAGGAGGCCCTTGATCACCGATATGGTAACAGGTCTGGTGTCAAGGTCTGCTATATCCCCTTGATAGTGAATGGTTAGTTCATCCACGGGTGCGGTGGCAAGCTGGGCATGAAAGGCCCCTAATTTATCGGCAAGGCTGAGGATGGGAGCGAGCTGAACCAGGGTCTCTCCGCTGACTGATGGCATATTTACGGCATTTCGCACCTCTCCCTTTGTGAGGTAGTCTGAGATCTGCCTGGCAATAGCCACGGCAACGTTTTTCTGGGCCTCCCCGGTTGAGGCACCGAGGTGAGGCGTACAGATAAAGCGGTCCAGAGAGAACAGAGGGTGTTCTTTGTCTGCCGGTTCTGTTTCAAACACGTCCAGGGCCGCGCCTGCCACCTTTCCTGACTTCATGGCCTCGTATAGATCCTGTTCGTCAATGATCCCGCCACGGGCACAGTTAAGCACCATGACCCCGTCCTTCATCTTATTGAAAAGCTCGGCATTGACAAACCCCCTTGTCTCTGCGGTCAAGGGAGTGTGTACGGATATGTAATCAGCCCTTGCAAGGACATTGTCAAGGTCAGTCAACTCCACTCCGAGCTTTTTGGCCATTTCCGGACGTATATGAGGGTCATATGCCACAACCTGCATCTTGAGACCTTGTGCAAGCTGTGAAACGATACTCCCGATCCGGCCGATACCTATTATCCCAAGGGTCTTTCCAGCCACCTCCTGACCTGAAAAGCGCTTTTTTTCCCACCTGCCCGCCTTCATTGAGGCGGTTGCCTGGGGAATGTGGCGTGAAAGCGCCATTATCATGGCTATGGTGTGTTCCGCAGCGGAGTTTGTGTTGCCTCCCGGGGTATTCATCACAACGATACCCCGCCTGTTGCAGGCAGCAATGTCTACATTATCAAGGCCCGTACCTGCCCTTCCCACAACTTTCAGCTCTTTGGCAGCATCTACTACTTCCCTGGTTACCTTGGTATTGCTGCGAATTATAAGGCCGTCGGCATCCTGAATGGCCTCGATCAGTTCCTCTGACAAGATGCCGGGACGCTCGTCCACATTAAGCCCGGCGGCTTTTAAAATCTCAATTCCATCTTTTGCTATTGGGTCAGTTACTAAGACCTTCATGGATTATCTGTCCTTTCAAAAAAGTAAAATTACCATATTTTTACTTATACATTACCTATTTTGAGCAAAGTACGCCTCTGCGGCAGCAACACCCCTCCCCAATTCAATAGAATAACCGAGTTGCTTGAGCGCTCTTTCCACCGCGGCCAATGCGATAATCATATCCCATTCGACCAAGTGTCCCATATGGGAAATACGGAAGATCTTACCCTTGGCCTGGGCCTGGCCGCCTGCGATGGTGATCCCGTATTCTTCTCTCAGGATCTTAACCACATCCTGGCCATCTATTCCCTCAGGGGACTTGATGACCGTTATGGCCTCGGATGGGGCCATAGAGAAAAACTCAAGCCCCATGGCAGCCACTCCTGCCTTTGTACCTTCTGAAAGACGCCTGTGGTGAGCAAAGAGGACGGGAAGCCCGGCTGTCCGTATGCTGCGAAGTACCTCTTCAAGCCCAACTATAAGGGAGACCGCTGGAGTGAAGGCGGTGGTCTGTTTCGCAAGGGCCTTTTTCTCCTTTAGGAAATTGAAGTAGTATTTTGGCAGTTGCGCCTTTTCTACAAACTCCCAGGCCTTTTCGCTGATACTCACAAATGCCAGACCGGGCGGCAGGGACAGGGATTTCTGGGAGCCCGTTATCACCACATCCAGACCCCAGTCATCCGTCTTAAGCTCATAAACCCCGAGGGCACTTATGGCGTCAACTACCAGAACCGTGTTCGGTCTCTCCCTGATCAGTTCCCCCAATTCCTTGACAGGGTGTTTGACTCCGGTGGAGGTTTCGTGGGCTTGGACAAATACGGCCCTGGCTTCCGGATTGGCGTCCAGAACCTTCTTGACTTCCTGTGGATCAACGGCCTCTCCCCAGGTGACGTCTATATTTACCGCATTTACTCCATAAGTATTGCACAGCTCATCCCAGCGCTCACCAAACTTCCCTCCCCGTATCACCAAGGCCTTGTCTCCTGGAGAAAGCAAGTTGACGACAGATGCCTCCATGCCTCCAGTACCAGAAGATGCCAGGATCAGGACATCATTTTTCGTTTGATAGAGATATTTGAGATCCTCCCTGACCCTGTTGAGTATCGCTGAAAATTGAGGTGACCTGTGGTGGATGATAGGCTCTGACATCTTTGCCAGAACCTCGGGTGCTACAGTAACAGGGCCGGGAGCCATGAGGTAGCGCTTATCCATTTGTTAACTCCTTAATTATTATAAACATTAGGGCATGATGCACTATTTTTTCAAAATGTCTCTATTTTCAATATAATAACAAAATGCCTAATCTTTCAACTAAGGCAAATAATCCGTAAAGATCAAGCCATACATTTAACTGAACCACTGCCGGCGGCAAGGATTCATATGGGAGTGGTTATTTGATCAGGTTTGACAATCAATACCGGCCAAATTAAAGTACCTTAACATATATAAAGCGGGCGATTAGCTCAGTTGGATAGAGCGTTGGCCTCCGGAGCCAAAGGCCGGGCGTTCGAGTCGCCCATCGCCCGCCATTGCAAGATCTCTTCCTTGCCCAAAAGATATATGATATTGTATCAAAATCAGTGGTGGGCGTAGCTCAACGGCTAGAGCGTCGGGTTGTGGCCCCGAAGGCTGTGGGTTCGATTCCCATCGCTCACCCCAATAATATTATAACATAATGTCGTAATATCCATTTTCTGCCGGGGAGTGTGAGCATTCGCTGTCAAGTTAAAGAACCAGATCAAGTCTGGCTCTTTAAATAATTAAATCAGATCATCAGCGACGTCTGCGTCGGGCTTTGCGACGTCTGCGTTCGGCCTCTTGCATCTTGCGTCGTTTTTTTACACTCGGTTTTTCGTAAAAGCGACGATTTTTCAGTTCCCGCTGAAGCCCGTCAAGCTGCATCTTTTTCTTTAGCACCTTGAGGGCCTTTTCCAGGTTTTCCTGGACTTCTACCACAATCGCCAAGGGTATCCCCCCTTCCTGTTTTGGATTAACTAAATCACTATATCTTCCCATGGTACAATGTGTCAACGCACATAAAAGTATTTTCCCTCCACAAAATTTCTGATAAAAGACAGAAGAGATAGTCAAACTGGTAAATATTCTATGAACCCGTGGTCCACTGTGGAAGTTGCCATCCGTGCCCTGCCGCAGGAGCGGTTTGCCTTTTGCAGGGTTTCGATCGCGGGCCGGATTGCACTGCCTCTCCGGTCTGCGATGAGTGAGCTTTGAAACCCGGAAAAAGGTAACCGCTCCAAGGCAGGATGTAACGGGTTTACCGAATATTTACTCAAACTGTTGCTTAAGCGTTTTTTAATATTGCACTTTTATATCCAGACCCTAATCTATTGAATCATGGCAAACAGAACCAGATGCATCATGTTCCAGGGGACAGGCTCGGGTGTCGGAAAGAGTATGCTTGTCGCAGCCTTCTGCCGGGTGCTTTGGCAAAAAGGCTTTAGGGTTGCACCTTTCAAGGCACAGAACATGTCTCTTAATTCTTTTGTCACTCTCGACGGCCTTGAAATGGGAAGGGCCCAGGTATACCAGGCAGAGGCATGCGGGCTTTTGCCCGATGTCCGGATGAATCCGATACTGCTTAAACCCACCGGCGACTCCCAATCACAGGTAATCCTCATGGGGAAACCAGCAGGAAATCTGGCTGCCCGATCCTATTATTCGAACTATCAAGACAATTTGAAAGTAGTCAGGCAGGCCTTTGACTCCCTGTCCCGGGATTTTGACCTGCTGGTCCTGGAAGGGGCCGGAAGCCCGGCTGAAATCAATCTACAGGCCACTGACCTCGTAAACATGGAAATGGCAGCCTACGCCGAGGCACCGGTTGTCATAGTCGGCGACATAGACAGGGGAGGTGTTTTCGCCTGGCTAAAAGGTACCTATGACCTTGTATCCGAGAGACACCGGACCAGGGTTTCAGGCTTTATAATCAACAAATTTCGCGGAGACATGTCACTCCTCAGCCCTGGGATATCCAAGTTTCAACAGATTATACCCCTTCCTGTCTTTGGCGTGCTTCCCTGGTTCAACGACATAGTAGCAGACCAGGAGGACGGTGTATTTGTAAACGCTGTTTCAGGAAAAAACCATAACGGTCCTTTAAAAATCACCGTAGTGCATCTGCCAAGGATCAGTAACTTTACGGACTTTGCCCCCTTGGCCTTTGAGAGAGATGTTGCTCTTTCTTTTGCTCAAAGACCTGAAGAGTCAAGCAGATGCGATTGTCTGATAATCCCGGGCACAAAAAATACCCGCTCCGACCTGGAGTTCTTGAAGGATACCGGTTGGGACACAACAATTCACGATAGAGCAAAAAATGGAACAATAATTTTGGGAATTTGCGGGGGATACCAGATACTGGGCATAGAGGTAAGAGATCCGGACGGGGTGGAAGGACAACCAGGGTCATCATCAGGTCTGGGACTGCTTCCCGTAGTCACTGAGATGTACAGCAAAAAAAGCCTGTCCCGGACGGACATCACGGTTGAGCTGCCGCCGCTTTTCCCGGATCCTTTACCAGTCAAGGGCTATGAAATCCACATGGGGGCAACCCGCGCCGAGGGATCATTTATACCTTTAGGTCCCGGTCTCGGTGCAGATATCGGGGCTGTGAGTGAAAACATGGTTGCCATTGGCATATATATCCATGGCATGTTCGAAAATGACTCCCTTAGGAGATATTTCCTGGATTTTCTACGTACGAGACAAGGCCTTGAACCAATAAAAAGGGTCGTTTCTTACAGTGCCTTTCGCAAAGAACAATTGGATCGTCTGGTCTGCTGGATTTCGGATCATGCGGATATTCCAGGCCTGCTCTCCCTTATGGACCTGTAATGCTTGTAATTATTTACTTTATGCTTGGCAGTCGGTAAATATCCGGTGAACCCGTGGTCCACTGTGGAAGTTGCCATCCGTGCCCTGCCGCAGGAGCGGTTTGCCTTTTGCAGGGTTTCGATCGCGGGCCGGATTGCACTGCCTCTACGGTCTGCGATGAGTGAGCTTTGAAACCCGGAAAAAGGTAACCGCTCCAAGGCAGGGCACCTGGCCATCGTCCTCACTTCGGGTGTTTTCTTCGCAGTAGATCTTTGCGTTAAAATTTCAGGTCATGTCTTCGGGCTACTCCAGTGGTTCATACCTGCCATACTGCTGTACTATGGACTATCCTTAAAATGCCTCGTAATGAAGCCATGTCGGTCAAGAAGGCATTGGTTGAAAATGGTATTGAGGCGGGAAGGCAGAGCGTATCCAGGGCGGATTATTTGGCGTTCGAATTTCCGTTTTCAGCATCCGTATTCAATTCGATAGCGCACATTTTTTGAAGAAAGTATAAACTGGCAAACGAGATGCAGATTATTTCACTGTATTCTAAGTACTGGACATCAATCTTTGATGGATATGTGTTCAGTCTTCACGACCTTTTTGGTGCCGCGATAATTCTTAGGATCCAGATCATATTTCTGAAAGAGTTTGTAAAAATCCGCCCGGTAGTAGCCGGCATACTTGGCGGCTTTGCTGACATTCCCTTTTGTCATCCTGAAAAGATCTTCCAGATATTTCTTGATGAACTGATCTTTGGCCTGTCTGAGCGGAACCTTTTTTGGGGCAGACAGTAATTGGCCAGGGAAGTATTTGCAAACATGGCGCTGGTTATGGTGTTCCCTGTAGAGACGGCAACAAGATATTCAACCACGTTTTTCAACTCACGGACATTCCCGGGCCAGCTATACGTTAGAAAACCATCAATGACATCTCCCTCGATTCTCTTGATATCTTTACCCATCTTGGCTCCGTATTCTTTTAAAAAATGCTGCATGAACAGGAGAATGTCTTCCGGTCTTTCCCTCAAAGGAGGGATATTGATTGGAACCACGTGGATCCTGTAATACAGATCTTCCCTGAAGTGACCGTCTTCAACCAGTTTACCGAGATCTTTCTGGGTTGCCGCTATCAGCCTCACATCCACCTTGTGCATCTGGTCGTTCCCCAGAGGCCTGATTTCTCCTGTCTCTATGACCCTCAGTAGCTTGGCCTGCATGGCCTTGCTCATTTCCCCCACCTCGTCCAGAAACAGTGTTCCCTTATGGGCCTGCCTGAACAATCCAACCTTGCCGGTTACGGCATTTGTATAGGCTCCCTTTATATGGCCAAAAAACTCGTCTTCCAGTAATGTCTCAGGGACGGCCGCACAATTAACGGCCACAAAAGGGCCTTTGTTTCTCGGGCTGTGGAAGTGTATGGCATTGGCCACCAATTCCTTCCCGGTCCCCGATTCACCGTAGATGGTTATGGTGCTGTCGATAGGGGCAACCTGTTCTATCTGCCTGAATACGGCCTTTATCTGGGGGCTGTTGCCGATCATGTCCGCGAACCGGGATTGTTTCTCCACTATATGTTCAAGGTAAGCCACCTTTTTCAACAATTCTCTCTTCTCAATGGCCTTTTCTATTTTCAAGGCAAGCTCTTCATGATTTATCGGCTTTTCTACATAGGAGAAGGCCCCGGCCTTCATCGCCTCGACTGCTTTCTCTATAGTGCCATAGGCTGTGAAGATAATAGTCTGGAGATCAGGATCTATCTTAAGGCACTCTTCCATGAGTTCCTTTCCGCTCATGCCGCTCATCCTGTGGTCAGACAGGAGAAGATCAATCCTTCCATCTTGATCTCTGAATATCCTCAGGGCATCTATAGGATCTGAGGCCGTGATGATATCTTCATAACCAAAGAGCTTGAGACGCATCTTTGTCGTTTCAAGTATGCTCTCATCGTCATCTACCAGGAGTATTAGCGGCGTTGAGGCCGTATTTTTATCACTCTGTCTGATATTGGATTCCCTGCCCATTTCTTTTTTATTTTATTGAGAGATATCTGAGTTGTGATAAAATCCTAAATTATGAAGTTGCTTAAGAACGACCTAAGTCTCTTTAACAAGCTTTTTTTGGGCTACCTGATACTTTCTGCCATTATGATACTGCCTTGCGTGGTGTCAATCTACAACCTGTCAGAGTTAGAACGTTTTGCGACCAGCATAGCCAAGCACGACTTAGAGCTATCAAAGACTATAGAACATCTTAAAGCAATACCGCCTTCAATGGAAGGCGAAGGCCGCCGTCTCGTAACTCTATACAAAGAGGATGCCTACCACTCTCTCATGTCCCTGATCCAGGACTTCCGGGACAATCTGATCAATGTAAAGAAAGATGCTCCCAAAGGGATTGTCCCTGTTGTCCTTGATATTGAGCTTAACCTTGATGAACTTGAAAAGCTGGCCCGGAATGCTAATGCAAGTTCACCTAAAAGCAGACCGTCTGGGATCACACCTATTGAGGCCCGGCGGGAAGAAAAAGTCAAGACCCTGATCTCCACCATAATGTCAGGGCTGGATGATCTGGAAAAAGGCGTACAGCAAACGATCAGCCTCAGATCTTCAACGATCTCATCCCTTAGCTCTCAGGCAAGGAAAGTAACTATATTGGCACTGACCGGAGCTGTTACGTTCTTTGCCCTTTTTGCCCCTTTGTTCCTTTACAAGTATATAAAAAGACCGATTGATCAGCTTCGCCGCGGTACTGAAATCATTGGCCAGGGCCATTTCGATCAACCCATTACCATAGGGCCACGGGACGAACTGGGAAAACTTGCCGAAGAATTTAACAATATGGCAGCAAGGCTCAAGGAATTGGACAAGCTGAAATCTGATTTCATAGCAGTGGCGAGCCACGAACTGAGAACTCCACTAACCGCCATGATGGAAGCTGCCAAACTCCTTTCCGAGCCCCAAATAGGGAAATTAAATGAAGACCAGCAAAAATTGGTAACTATTTTAAACGAAAGTATGAGCCGCTTTCATGGTCTTATAAACGAACTTTTGCGCCTTTCCAGACTAAAGGCAAGACTTGAGCCCATTAAAAAACACCCTTCGGACATCACAAAGATCTTTTCGAAGATCATCCGGACATTAGAACCCATGGCCCTGGAGAAAAATCTTGACATAGGGCTTGAATCTGTATCAGATCTAAAAAGGATATACCGGTTGACGAAGAACGACTATTTCGTGCATTTATGAATATTCTGCACAATGCCGTGAAGTTTAGCCCTGAAAATGGAAAAATAAAGATCGTCTTGGATCACACCGATAATAATGGTAATAAATGGTTAAGAATTGGTGTTATTGACGCCGGACCCGGGATAGATAAATCTGAAACAGAAAAGATATTCGATAGATTCTACCAGATTCAGACGATACGGAAAAAGACGGATCCGGGCTCGGGCTGGCAATTGCCAGGGAGATTATCCTGGCGCATGGAGGTAAGATTTGGGTAGAGAGTCCGCTGCCAGAAGATATCGCGGTTTTGCCGGGAAAAGGTGCTGCCTTCTGGTCTGTTTTGCCATATTCTTCCTGATATTGCCCGCTGGGTGTACAACTGGATTGCAACAAAAGTTTCATATATCTGATCCATGGAGAGAGGCCACTCTGCCTTTGAGTGACAGCCGGATTGATGAGGCAATTTCCAACCTGAAGTCATTGCTCGATAACCCTGATTATGCATGCAGGGCGGCATTTTATCTGTTTGCCTTTGACGGGGCCAAGGATCAGTACATCAGGATAATACGTTCTGAAACCTGTAAGCAAAAAACGCCCGGAGAGGCAAAGTTGCTGGAAAGACTTCTGGCTGCTGAAGAAAAACTCCTTGAATTAAAATCAGGGTACAAGAAGCAGCAATCAAAAGTGAGTGCCCTGCATAAAGAGACACAAAATCTGGAAAAGGAACTGAGCCGCCTCCGTTTCGAACTGCAAAAGATGGAGAGATCCGGCGCGAAACGGAAAAATGGCGAGTTCAGTAAATTCATACTTTCAATAGCCGTTCAATTTTCATCAATCTAACCTTGAACCGTGAACTCCGGAACTTTGAACCCAAGTAGTTACGGCATATTTTCACTGGTATCAGCTCACCACGGAGATAAACAGGTGATCACGCGGTTTTTTTCAAAATACGTCTTGACAGAATATTTTTCTGTTGCTAAGTAACTATTCGGGTTTTGGGTTTTTTCTAAATGAATCACAACAACTTATTAAGTGAATGGGGAGGATGGTCATGTATTTTAAAACCTTGAGAGCTCTGTTGTTAGGCTTGTGCATTGTGTCCATGGCAGCGGTTTCCTGGGTATCGAGTTCTCTGGCAGAAGAAGGAAATCTGGAACAACAGGTGCAGGAGTTGATCCAGCAAAACCGGGCACTCACTGATCGACTTACGGAAGTGGAGCAGCAGCTCAATGAAATGAAGGCGGTCCCGGAACCTTCGCGTGCCGAAGGTGTCGGCTTTCTGTCTGACCTGGAAGACCACATCACAATCAATGGCCTGCTTGAGTTTGGAGCAGCGTACCACAGCACTGACATGAACCATAGTGGTTTTGAACATGACAGTGACATTTCGATGACTAGTGTTGAACTCGGGATTGAAGCGGAGATCAATGACTGGGTAAGTGCGGAAATGATTCTGCTTTTTGAAGATCCGTCTGGAGCAATAAACACTTATGAGGACATTAGAGATGATGAGACAAACTTTGATGTAGAGGAGGCATTTATTACTATAGCAAATCCAGACGTAACACCGGGTTTTCTGAGGGCAGGCAAGATGTATGTGCCCTTTGGCGCACTCCTGACGCATTTTCCGGATGACATGGGCATTGATTCACCCCTTACCCTGCTCCTGGGTGAGACACTTGAAAAAGCCCTGGTAATCGGAGCTGAATACGCAGGTTTCACGGTTTCAGCCTATGTTTTCAACGGTGACGTAGAGGAGGCCGGCGGCGGCGACAATGTTATTGAAACTTATGGTTTCGATGCCAACTATGCCTTTGAGGATGAGGACCTTGGTTTAGACTTGCTCGTCGGTGGCTCATATATCTCAAATATAGCCGACTCCGACTGGACAGAGGAAGTGCTGGACCACTACGACTTGGAAATTGATGATTACGCGGAAGGCGCTGCTGCCTACTTACACGTTGGCTATCAGGGCCTCTTCGTTGAGGCAGAGTATATGGCGGCTGTTGATCACGTAAATGTGGAGGGGGAAGATTTAGGTAAGCCAACAGTCTGGAACATTGAGGCGGGATACAACTACAACTGGTGGAGAAATCTCGAAATCGCCCTTCAGTATGCAGGATCCGACGATTGCGGATCTTTAAGGCTGCCGAGGGATCGTTACGGGATCAACTTCAACCAGGAGATCTTTGACAATACAATCCTGTCAGTGGGCTATATGTATGACGAGTATGCAACAGATGATGATCTTGATCGAAACACACGGGACCTGATCTTCGGTCAATTAGCCATCGAATTCTAAAGATTATATCTATCCTAAATAATTTCACTCAGCAAACAAGGCGCTGGTTCATTATCTTGACCAGCGCCTTATTTTTTGTGTTGTGTTATCTTGATCTCCATCCTTTCTCTCTTCCGACTTTCTTCAATTGCCATTTTGGTCTTATAAAATAGAAGATCTATCGGACCGATAGATCCACCATAATAAGCTGGATGCGCCGTGTGTATAACTCCCTATATTTTTGTCGGTTTTCCTGCCGATGTTTTCTCTGGAAGTTCAGATTGGCCCACTTTTTTCAAATTCTGTCTTGGCAGAATATCTTTTTACTGTTATTTAATCGCAATAATATATCTCATATTCTTTATTTATAATTGACCAATCATAAAAAATATTTTGTAATTGAGTTATAATAAATTAAATGAGAGGAGAAGATGGTCATGTATTTTAAAATCTTGAGAGCTCTGTTGTTAGGCTTGTGCATTGTGTCCATGGCAGCGGTTTCCTGGGTATCGAGTTCTCTGGCAGGAGAGGGGAACCTGGATCAACAGGTGCAGGAGTTGATCCAGCAAAACCGGGCACTCGCTGATCGACTTAAGCAAGTAGAACAGCAACTCAATGAAATGAAGGCGGTCCCGGAACCTTCGCGTGCCGAAGGTGTCGGCTTTCTGTCTGACCTGGAAGACCACATCACAATCAATGGCCTGCTTGAGTTTGGAGTAGCATATCAAAGTATTGATATGAAGGATGGGGGCCATGAAAAGGACAGCGATCTTTGCATGACTACTGTTCAACTCGGAATTGCGGCAGAGGTCAATGATTGGGTCAATGCGGAAATGGTCCTGCTTTATGAGGATCCGACCTTTGACAACGACGAGACAAGTGTGGACATTGACGAGGCATTTATCACCATTGGAAATACGGAAAAAATACCCGCTTTTCTGAAAGCTGGTAAGATGTATGTGCCTTTTGGTGCGCTCTTTGAACATTTCCCGGATGATCCCTTCCTCGATACACCTCTTACAGTGATGCTTGGTGAGGTACTCGAAAAGGCCGTGTTGATCGGAGCTGAATGGAAAGGTTTCACAGTTTCAGCGTACACCTATAATGGTGATGTAGAAGAAGATAGCAGCAGTGACAATGTTATTGAAAGTTATGGTTTCGACGCCAACTATACCTTTGAAAATGAAACTTATGGTTTAGACATGCTTATCGGGGGTTCATATATTTCCAATATCGCTGATTCAGATTGCAGTATGGAGGGCGCATTGGTAGGCGACATTGAAGATTACGTGGGCGGTGCTGATGCATATTTCCATGTTGGCTATCAGGGCATTTTCCTTGATGCAGAGTATATGGCGGCCACTGAAGAATTTGGTCATGGAGAGTTGTATACTGGCAGTGACGGTAACGCTGCCGCAAGGCCAGAAGTATGGAACTTTGAGATTGGGTATAATTACAACTGGTGGCGAAATCTCGAAATCGCCCTTAAGTATGCCGGCTCCAGCGATTGCGGGGGCCTGGGATTACCAGAAGATCGTTATGGGATCAACTTCAACCAGGAAATCTTTGACAATACAATCCTGTCAGTGGGCTATATGTATGACGAGTATGATGATAACGATGCTGATGACAGAGACACGCGAGATCTGGTCTTCGGTCAATTAGCTGTCGAATTCTAAAGAGAGCTATCTATCCTAAATAATTTCATTCATCAAAAAGGCGCTGGTTCATTATCTTGACCAGCGCCTTATTTTTTGTGTTGTGTTTCCCAATGCTATAGGATACCTGACTTGTGAAGTAGGTCGTTTTTTTACATTTAGCCTGTCCGGCTTTACCTGTTTTTTCCCTGTAGTAGCAACAAAGCGGCAGAGCACACCCAGCACATCCGCTGAAGTTGCCAGTACTTCATCACAAGTTACTATTTCCATTTGGCCAGCTGCACCAGCATCCGTTCGGCATCCTTTTTCTGCTTGTGAAAGCGGCTTGCCTTTTGAAAGGCCCTCCGGGCCAATTCTATGTTGTCCTGCTGCAAGGCGCAGTAGCCCATCATGACGTACGGTCTCCCGTCCCCGGGGTTGAGCCTGGCGCACTCTTCAAAGGCCTGATAGGCATGATCAAAGCTTCTTTGGCCATAAAGCAGTTGGCCTTTCATGAAACAGAGTTTCGCATCCGGCTCTTGGCTGATGGCCTCCTCGAGCACTTCCATGGCCCTGTCCTGCTTGTGGGCCGCTATATAGGCCGAGGCAAGTTTTTCCTTTTTGACGGCCTTTCCGCAAAGGCCCATGGCCTTCTCATAATATACAGCCGCCTTCACAGGCACCCCGATGACGTTGTAGAGGTCTCCGAGAAGCACTATTTCCTGCTCCTTGGGGACAGTTAAATAGGAATAAATCGTTAGCGCCTCTGCGGCATGCGAGTATTCGCCTTTTTGCAAATGGAGCTGGGCAAGGAGCTTCCACCAGCGTGGATCATCCCCCTGTTCTTCCAGAAGCCGGTGGATGAGCTTGAAGGCATTGTCCTCCTGTTTTAGATCCAGGTAAACCTTTAATAAAGCCTCAAGCCATTCGGATTTGGGATTTCCTGCCTTTCCCGAGGCAAGGAACTCCAGATGGGGAAGGGCCTTACCTGCCTTTTTGCCCATAAGATAGGAGACCGCGGCATAATAGAGGATGGAGCCATCCTTTGTTTCATTGGTTTCATAGCCCTTGAGAAAGGCGTCCCCTGCCTCGAGATAGTTCCCGAAATCTAGGCGGGTCTTCCCGAGATTTTGCCAAGCCGCTGAATAACCGGGATTCAATGCCAGGGTCTTTTCATAATGAGCAAGGGCCTCTCCGCTTTTGCCCGACAAGGCCAGGACGTTGGCCAAATGGAATTCCAGCAGATAATGGTCTTTCTTCGGATTTTCTCTTATAAACGTCCTCAGAATTTCCGCAGCCTTTGTTTTGTCATTTAGCTCCATTGCCTGCTGGGCCTTATACAAGGCACGGTGGGCCGCCATGGAGGGCTCGGGAGGTTCACCCACGGCCGCTGCTGACGGCAGGAAAGCGCGCTGCAGAAAAAGAGCACAAAGGCTCAAAATAATATATTTCGTAATGTCCTGCGAATTCACGGTCTTCCCTCTCACTCCAGATCAAATTGAATAACTGTAGACACCCATGTATTTACGGCCTTGCCGCCGAGTTCTCCAGGAGAAAATCTCCAGGAAGGAAGCGCCTTCAGCACGCTTTCGTCAAAGACCCCGGGCGGGTTTGACTCGAGTATGTTTACATGGCTCACCCGGCCTGCCGAGTCCACGAGAAACTTTACCTTTACGCTTCCCTCAATGCCGAGCCGTTTTGCCCTGAAAGGATAGAGCGGTTTCATCCGGAAGACAGTCATGGGCAGCTGGTCCACCTCGCCCTGATCGAAGAAGTCCTTAACCAGCTCAGGCTCCGGAGGCGCAACCGCCATGCCCATGTCGAGTTTCGGGTTTATCTCAAAGCTTAGATCAGGTGTCTCCAGCTTGAGTTGCCTGGGCTTAGGGACCTGCTGGCTCAACCTTGGCAGCGGTAGTACCTCGGGCAGCGGTTTTTCCCTTTCCGGTGGTTTCTCTTCCGGCGGTTCCTCCATTTCAGGTCTGATCCTTACAAAATTAACCGGAATTATTTCCTCATAGGACCTGGCACCTGAGTGTCTGTCAAGCAGAAGGGGCAAAAGGGCGAACAGGCAGACGTTAACCAGAAGGGCCATTGAAACCGCAGGCCCAAGTCCGTCTATCGGCCTTTCAGACATCTCCTTCACCTCTGGATGCTGCGATGCTCACGTTCTTTGCCCCTGCCAGCCGGCACTGGTCCATTACACGGATTACCACGCCGGTGCGGCTTCCCTTGTCCGCCACAATCACGACTGCCCCTTCCGGATTTTCCGCAAGGGACCTTTCGATATGGGCACGCACGCTCCGGATGTCGATATGCTTTTTCTCAAAAAAGACCCTGCCATCTGAATCCACTGCGATAAGGATGTTGCCCTTTTCCTTCAGGACTGCGGTGGAGGCAGTGGGACGTTGCACATCCACCCCCGTCTCCTTTACGAAACTGATAGTGACCATGAAGAATATCAGCAGCAGGAAGACCAGATCGATGAGCGGGGCCATGTTGACACCGGCGGTTGCCTCCCTCTGATGCAATCTGCTGCGGATGCTGATCATTTACACATACCTCTTGAGCGTCAACACGAGTTCATCCAGGCTGCCTTCCAGGCGGTTATTCCTGCGATTGAGCATCTCGCTCATAAACAGCCCCGGGATGGCCACCAGTAGACCGCTCTGGGTGGTGATAAGGGCCTCTGAAATGCCCCCTGCCATAGCCTTGGCGTTACCCGTGCCGAATATGCCTATCACGTCAAAGGTGGTCATCATCCCGGTAACTGTACCCAAAAGACCAAAGAGCGGGGCCACAGCGGCCAGTATGGCAATGACCGAAAGGTTGCGCTTGAGCATCAGACGCTCCTTCATGGCCCCATGCTCAATGAGGCTCTTATCCAGCCGGTTTCTGCCGGTACGGCCTTTCAGAAAACTGCTGACGATCCTGCTGCGAAGCCCTCCGGTCTTAATAGGCGCCCCTTGTGTTTTCAGCGCTTCAATGGCCTCTCCAAGGCTGAGATCACTGCGGCCCATCCGGCGAAAGTAGAACATCCTTTCCAGAATCAACGCCCACATCCAGACGGAAGTCAGGATGAGAGGGACCATGACCGGTCCTCCCTGAAGGAGATATTCATATGTCTTTGAAATGAGTTCCATTATGAATTCAGTGCAAACCTCGTTAAGTGGTTGAGTAGTTGATTAGTTAAGTGGTTATTATTGTTTGAATTTATCGTTTGCACAAAAATTGGATACTTGATGTAGTTGAAGGTCTAATATACTGATTTAACATGCTTATTTTCGATTCAACGACTTAACGACTCAACTATTTGACGATCTCTGCAGTGACCGTTTCGTGCTATAATATTGGTCAGGGCCACGGCCTTTTCCTCCATGTCTCCGATAACGTGATCCACCCGGCGGCTGAGGAATGTGTGCGCGAGCATAATGGGGATTGCCACGGCCAGCCCCAGCATTGTGGTGACCAGGGCCTCTGAAATGCCCCCTGCCATCATGCGGGGGTCCCCGGTGCCGTAAAGGGTGATGACGTGAAAGGTACTGATCATTCCTGTGACCGTGCCGAGAAGGCCCAGCAACGGGGCAATTGCGGCCAGGATGTTGAGCACGGGCAGATATCGCTCAAGCCGAGGGACCTCCTTCAAAATGCCTTCCTGGAGGATGCTCTCAAGGGTCTCCCTGTCTTCTTTCCTGGCATCCAGCCCACATCTCAGGACATTGCAGCAGGGCTGCCCCTGGCCGGTGCTCACTATGGTCTCACATTCCGTCCATCTTCCTTCTGAAGCATGCTCATTGACTTTCCCCATAATCAGGTCGGTGTTCCCGTGGACTCTGGCCAAAAAAAGAGTACGCTCGATAACGATCAAAATCGCAAAAACACCAATGGCCAGAATAGGCCACACGATTGGACCTCCCTGTTTTATGCGCTCAACCAGGGTAGGCCTGTGTGTGATTTGCCGGAGCGCTGCCCCGCCGGAAAAGTCGAGGGTCACGTCCTCTGTCTCTCCCTTTATGTATTGCGAAAGGTTCTTCCTCACCGACCATGAAGGCAGTGCGGACAGGGCAAAGAGTCGATGACTGCCCGGGGAATAATTCAGAAAACCCGTCTCGCCGCCCGCTTCATAAGCAGCGGTAAATTTCCCGATGGTCAGGATATTTCCTTCCTGCACTGTCCCGCTGCGGTCCACAAAAGAATCCCTTCGCAGGACCACCTCCCCTGAAAGAGACATCTCCTTAAAAAAAAGGCCGGTCAGGGCCTTCATGTCGTCCAGCCCGGGGAAACGCTCCTTGTTCAGGACAGGCCTGACGTCATTAAGACGCTCCGGAAAACGGGCAGTGAAAAGGGACTGTTCAAGCACGCCCTCCAGGTCCCTGGCCACGACCCTTACCGTGCCGGCAAGCTCCCGCATGTCCATTTCATCGCCTGACTGCTGCTGCACGAGCTCTGCCTTCTTTTTTCGCAGCTTTTCAAGCTGGTGGCTCATGGCCTTGATATCGGCCTTGAGCCCCTTAACCTCGGCAGCCATCCGGGAGATTTCATTCTCAAGAGAAGCACGGTTGCCGGCTATCCGTTTTGCGCTTTTCCCGGCTTCAGCCAGCGCGGCCTCACGGTCGGCCTTTGCCTTGATGGCGGCTTCACGCATGTCCTGTGCATGGGCAGAAAGAGTAAAAAGAGTAAAGAGAAAAATCCCTATGAGAATCAGACCGTATCTCATGGCACCACGATCCTGCCTATGGGAAGCCTGACCAGATCTACGGTCCGCTGTTTGCGGGCAATATCCACGGCCTTGTTGATTTCATGCCTGTACCTGGAAGGCAATTTCATCCAGTGTCCTGCCGTCCTGTCGTAATGACCGACCATTTTCCCGTCAGGGCTCTGGCAGAACAGGGAAAGCCTCCCCAGTCTCAAGATATCCATAAGGATCGGCTGCCCTTCAATGTCCACGGTTTCCTGATACACCTCAACGGTCTGGCCGTATTCGGTCTCAACCTGGAGGGCCTCCATGACCCGCCGGTATTTCTCAGCCGCGGTCTTTTCAGGATGGGAAAGTGTGTCGCTGATGGATGCCAGCCGCGCTTCGCGTTCCTCTTTTAAGAAAGGGAGGTCTTGTTGTATGAATGCCTCAAGCTCCGTTACTACAGAGCCCAGATATGATTCGAGGCCTTCTCTTATTCGCGCTACCTCCCTGATCCTACGCTTCGCCTCGGCTATCAAGGCCTTTTCGGTTTCGATGGCCCTTCCAGTCCTGTCTTTCACCTCGGAAAGGTGTTCCTTCTCGGCCTTAAGGGATCTGAGCCTGGCCATGAGTTCAGCCTTCTTCCCCGCCCATGCATCCTCTTCCTTCTGGGTCTGCTTGCGCACCTCTATGGTTTCCGAAACTTCACCCAGCAGACGGTCCGCCCCAGTCTCAGCCGGGGCGGACCACGCCGGGTGGAGCGAGGAGGAGGAGATGAAGAAGGAAAGAAGGGCTAATGCCAAGCAACAGGGCCTTAAATGCCTGCAAAACTTGTTTTTGCTTAAAATGGAAATCATCAACTTCAACTTAGCTGCTATGAACAGAATATTTGCTGCATAAATTTCCTTGTCCAAAGCCAGCCTGACTCTCTATAGATCTATTATTGCAACTCAGATACATTTATAACAGTAAAAATCGGGGTGTCAAGAGATTTTATAGAGCGATCTGTGCGTTGGTTACTCTTCGCAATGACGGCTGGGATTTACTCCCACAATAATTTTTTAGGCCCTGCTGATTCCCTAAATCATGTGACCGATTATCCAACCTGCTTTTCCTTGACAGATTGAAATGTTTTTGTTATTGAAAATCAGTTTTTATAATGTTTTGGTTAAGGATGACTCGTAGTATTGTTGAGAGACGATTTGAGCATTTAACTGAGCATTGAGATCGACATGCACCAAAAGACAATAACAATCAACGGAAAGGAACTCTTTGGAAACGTGGATGAAGCGTTCGAATCCCTGGACTCTGAAGCAAATTTCGAAGGATTCTGGAGGTGGCCCGACGGGATCGGCAACGGTTTTATGACCATGATCAAGTTAAGGCCGGGACTTATGCTGGGGATAGGGGACTACCGGATAATACAGAATATTGCGGTCAGTTTTGAATTCAAACATTCACCAGTTGTTTTTGGGTCCAGTGTCTCAGGAAACATTCGCTTCACTTTGAGCAAGCAAAGCTCTTGCTGGAAAAACAGAGGATGAGCGTTACCGAAGTGGCTTTCTCGGTGGGATATAATAGCCTGCCTTCGTTCTCCACCGCTTTTTCAAGGCATTTCGGCCTCAAACCGATTATGTGTATGAAGAATTCCCGACGTACCTGCCTTAGAAGACTGCCCGGCAACTGCTATTTGTAAGCGGTCAGCAAACAGCCTGATATTTTTTTGATTCTACGCTAACCAAACAGGTCCGCATAACTACCTGTACGAACAAGACAAAGTTCACTGCCCTCAATACGGTATATAAGTAGCCAGTCTGGTTCAATGTGGCATTCACGGCAGTCTTTCAAGGTTCCTTTTAGTGGATGATCTTTGTTTTCAGGTGGCAGTTTTTCCGCGTTGACCAGACGATGAATGATGTTTTTCAGCTTTTCAATATCTTTACGACGTTTTTTTAGCCGCTTCACGTCTCTTTTAAATTGTGTATCACGCCTGATCGATCTCATATTACTAAATTTCGAGATCATCAAACAGTTCTTGAGCTGTAGAAAATTTTTTACCCTTACCTTGCCTGGAGTTCTCAATCGCCTTCATCGTTTTTTCGTTTGGCACCTGAAGTTCAAACGGTAATCCACGATGGGCAATAACCTGCCGGTAAAACAACTCGAATGATTTTGAAACTGACAGCCCTAATTCTTTAAGTATGGCTTCAGCCTGTTTTTTGACTTCAGGGTCCAGTAAAGCCCTGGCTGAACTTGTTTTTGTCGTGCCCATCTTACCGCCTCCTTTAGCTTTTCATGTATAGCATATTATATGCTATCATTTGATAAATTGTCAAGCCAAGACCCACGGCATCACATTTGAGATCAACGACAAGTTTCTTGATGATGACCTGTCAGCAGGCTTTCGGGGTATGTACTTTACCAGCCCTGTCTGCGTGCGACGCACAGGCAGGAATGAGGGGGCGGCCGCTGAGATCTTTGCAGAATACAAGATCGGCGACCACTGGCAAATTGCCCCTGGATATATGACCTTCATCGGCCCCAAAAATTCCCGCCTGGGCCAATTTGAGGATAATGATACGGCCTATCTGAGGTTGAGATACAGTTTTTGAGATTTTTAAGGGCTTTCCGTAACCGCTTTCAATTCTTCAAAGTCTCTGTCAAATGAAACGATAAGCTTCGATGGAGAAGATTTTGCTGCCAGGATGCAATCTACGATATCAATATTTGAGTCTCTGTATTTTACCAATGCTGTGAGCGTCTCCGCCCTGTTCGAATTTGCAATCCCTGAGAAATTCAATATCCCACTTAATTTCTCTACAATTTCACCCTTGGAAACCTGATAGTATTTTCCCAGAACATAGATACATTCGACAGTAACAACATCCAGTATCTCGGCTTTTTTTCTCCCTTCAGAGACATCCTTCATAAATGATTCAGCTTTTGGACTGAACTCAGGATGATCTCCCAGAAGATACCTGAGAATGACATCGGTATCAATCAGATAGACCCTCTCGGGCGATTTCATTTGCAATTTCCCCTTTGATTTTCTTCCTTATTTTTTTCAGAGGAACATAATCCTTAGCATATTTTTTGAGGCTTCCTGCTAAAATCTCGACCGGTGCACCTGGGGCCGCTTTAAGCTTAACCTCATCATCCTCAATCAAAAACAATATTCCGCCTTCTGTATCTATCTTCAGTCTTTCTCTTATCAGCTTAGGTACCGTTACCTGACCTTTTTTTGAAATCCTGGCGTACATTTTATCATCTCCTTTACTTCAGCGTCTTTTCCTACAAAATAGGATATCCCTACTTTTACAACTTGTCAAGTCCGTATTGCTCAGCAATCCTCATTTTGGGATAATGTGCCAGCCACAGACCCACACAGACGAACACAGCCAATCTGTTCGGCTTGGTCAGCCGAACAGATTATATAGTCGCTTCGCGAAAAAAGATGTGTTGCTTCATAACTCTAAACTGGCAATAATACTGCAAATATTGCCCGAAGGGCATGACATGAATCGCCGGCCGAGTCGGCCCAGTTAAATGCGAAGCCTGTTTAACTGGGGTCGGCCGGGGATTCGTCCGTGTCAGTTCGCGTGGGTCTGTGGCTAAATTCCTTATTCGTCATAATTAGAATTGCTGGTTCGGCCTGTTTTTTGTTGACAAATTGGATGCTTCTTGTTATTGAGAACCATTTGTAAGAATGCCCTGATTAAGGATGACTTAGGAGCATGAAACCTGCGCATACGTTCCTTACCCTCACATTTCTGGTCTATGGTCTTTTCTCTGTTAATGGCTGTGTCCCGCCAATCTCCAAGCAGTTGAGGGAACAGGTATCAGAGGAACTCACCTTGAAGGTGGTACTGAAAGACCCGGAGGCTCATAAAGGCGAAACAGTGCTCTGGAGCGGGGTGATAATAAGCTCTGTGAATCTGAAAGAGGGGACAATGATCGAGGTGCTTCAAAAGCCTGCTGACATACAGGGAAGGCCAAAGGATGTGGATGAATCTGAGGGAAGGTTCTTGGCCTTATATTCTGGTTACCTTGATGTGGCCATCTATAGCCAGGGAAGAAAGGTAACAGTGGCAGGGAAGATTCAGGGCAAGAAGATTCAACGTCTTGGTGAAATCGAATACACCTATCCCCTGATCTCCGCCAAGGAAGTCCACCTCTGGCCCCCGAAAAAAGAGGAAATATATTACCCATGCCCATATCCTTCCTGGCATTATCCCTGGTGGTACGGTCCTTATTGGTATCCATACTGTTGGTAACAATGTCGCACACTCCTTGTAAATATTCGGTGAACCCGTTATATCCCGCCTTGAAGCGGTTACCTTTTTCCGGGTTTCAAAGCTCACTCATCGCAGACCGGAGAGGCAGTGCAATCCGGCCCGCTACCCAAAACCCTGCAAAAGGCAAACCGCTCCTGCGGCAGGGCACGGATGGCAACTTCCACAGTGGACCACGGGCTCACCGAATATTTACCACTCCTTAATCTTTTTCATTTGAAAGGAAGGACGCATTGTGGCACAATGCTGTTACCTCCTCCAATCCCAAATCATTACCGCTTCATCCCCTTCCACAGGCCTCGCCCTATGATCGCAACAATACCGAGCACAATCAATATGGCTACAAGCGATACCCCTGAGGTGGGAAGGTCCGTGGCTGTCTCATCTTTTTTCTCTTTCATCTCATAGCCCTTTACATCCTCCAACTTTTTAGAACCGGCCTCATCTTTCACTTCACTGGGCGCCATGCCTGCACCGGCCTCTTTCTCCTCCGCTTCTTTGACCCAATCAGGCGTCTTGATATCAAGACCAGTTGTTAATTTGACCTGATTTTGAAACTTTAGCATCGTCGAAGGCGACACAAGACCCGGTATGGAAAGAATATTGGCCGCAAACTGATTCAAAGCAATATTATTGCAGGTATGTTCACAGCAGGCCATTCCCTGGGTGGCAACAGAGGCAACATAATCCACGGCAATCTTTTGCAGTAATTTTTCATCCAGTTTTTGATAACCCTTTCTTTCCACTTCCATTATCCTGGCGGTAATGGACTGGAGGGCATGGGGGCTGTTTTTTTCGAAAAACTCCTTCAGCCCCATCCCGTATTTGTCCTCCACATATACCTGGTACGCCTGCTCCCACATCTCTTTGGATACCTCTTTAGGAGTGGTCACCTGCCAGCCCCAGAGATGCTCGACAAATTTTGCCATCTCCCTTGCCCCTGAGTAGCCGTGTTCTTTCATTCCCGTGATCCATTTGGGATTAAAATAGCGGGCCCTTGTCTCAAGCCCCATAAATTTGGCAAAGTTTACCATCTTGGGAGAAGACGGGTCTTTGGCATCGGATACATACAACTCAGGGGTTTTCCCCGAAACATTCCTCACTGCCATGGCCAGCCCGCCCATGTATTGATAAAAATCGTCATTATCAAGAACCCCAAAGAGATTGGTGGAACGGCTGTGGACTATCATGTCTGTCCCTTTTAACGCCTCTTTGAAGGCATCCTTGGACTTTTTCCCCCAAACGTTTCTGCCGTAGGCATAATTCATGCGGTTAACGTAAAGGTTCGCCAGCTTATCATCCTTTTCCCAGGTGCCGCTGGCAGGGATTGCCTTATTAAGACCGGTGCCATAGCCCTGATTGGGTGCACCGAAGATACGGTAGCGGGCAAATTCTGCGGCCTCTTTTTCCGAATATCCTTTTTCTTTGAATACCTGTTCTGCCTCTAAGGTATGCAGGCGAACAAAATTCTCATATTTTTCCTTTTCTACTTGAATAATCATTTGCACGGCATCGTCAATCAGGCCGATCTGGATGGGAAAGACATCCCTGTACAGCCCGGAGGCAGAAACCAGGATATCGATACGGGGTCTCTTTAATTCCGATTCCGGTATCAATTTCACGCCCTTTACATACCCCCGGCCATCCCAGACCGGTCTTGCACCCATAAGGTAAAGGGCCTTTGATTCCATCACCCCATGATGTCTCAAGGTCTCCGTAGCCCAAAGGATCAGGGCGGTCTTGTGCGGATATCTTCCGTTCTTTTTCAGATAACCCTGGATTAGATCATCTGCTAATTTTTTTCCTACCTTCCAGGCAGCCCTTGCTGGAATCTTTTCCGGGTTAAAGCCATAAAAGTTTCTGCCGGTCGGCAGTGCATCCGGTGCACGGATAGGGTCATTGCCCGGCCCTGGAGGGATATATCCTGCATTGAGGGCGTTAAGAATACTCTTAATCTCCTGGTCACATTGGCAGAGCTTTTCGGCATAACTTATTCCTCTGTCTATTATCTCTTTTAACCATCTTTTTTCTTTAGAAGAAGCGCCGGTGTAATTCTTACCCAAGGTCTCCGGGAAGGCTTTTTCCAATGGTATTTTTTCGAGAATGGCTTTCGTTAGCAAAACCTCACAGACGGCATCTATCTTTTCCGCCTCCTTAATGTATTTACCCGGATGTTTTTTCATATTTTTCCAGTCCATCTTCAGGATCCTGGCAACTATCTCCTGAATGGACGGGATGTCCGTCTCCACGCCCAGCATGGCCATCACCATGCTGACAAGGCTCTCGCCTTTTAAAGAAACTCCCAGTATATGGAGACCGTAAGGCATGCTCTGGCTCCTTATCTCAGCGAGATAGTCATGGAGCGCATCCAAGAGATCATCGAAATGTTCCTTATCGAGTTCCATCCCAATATCCTTGCCGATTCCAAGCTCTTTGGCCAGCTTCAATATCTCCTTTTTATACTTTTCCGCAACCGCCGGCGTCTGGTTCTTCGACTGTTCATAAAGAGGAATAAGTTCATTTATCTTTGCATATTCTTTGTAAAGGCCGGACATCTTTATGGCCGGTATCATGTGGTCGATGATTACCCCATAGCCGCGTCTCTTGGCCTGGATCCCCTCCCCGACATCATCCATAAGATACGGGTAGATATCCGGGATGTCCTGCATCAATACATCAGGGGCGCAATTTTCAGACAATCCTACCTGCTTGCCAGGGGTCCACTCCAGGGTGCCGTGCTTGCCAAAGTGGATAACCGCATCTACTTTGAACTCGTGCTTCAGCCAGAGATAGAAGGCAAGATACTGGTGGTGGGGTGGGAGTGTTATGTCGTGGTAAAGGTGTTCTGATTCTTCAAGCCATCCCCTGAAAGGTTGGGGCCCGAGGAATAGATTGCCATAAATAAGCCCCGGGATAACAATGTATTTTTTCTTCTTTTGCTTGTCCTCCCAGGTCATAAGGGTTGTCTTGTCGACGCTACCCCATTTTTGCTCAACACCCTTTCTGAAATCCTGCGGGAGTTCCCTATACCACTCTTTATACTGTTCGATGGGAATCAGGACGATCCTGCCGGTCTTAACCAGCTTTTCCAACTCTCCCGGCGCTTTGGTGCTAATGTTCCTTCCCTGCATAATAATCATGTCCTGGAGTATTTCCCTGGTCAGGGAAATATCTTTTCCCAGAAAATAGCCTGCCCCCTTAAGGGATTCCAGAAGGACCTGGAGGCTGGCAAAGAGATCAAGGTAGCTGGCGCCGAGATTCTGTTTTCCTGTGTGGTGATTGTAATAGAGGACAGCAATCTTTTTCTTGTTGTTACTTAGATTCTTCAGCCTCAGCCACGACTTTGTCCTTCTGACCAATTTTTCAATCCGCTCATTAACAGGGACCCGCTCTGTTATCTTTACTCCGGTCCTCTCATCAAAAAAGATACGTTTGCCACCCACCACAATTGGCTCAATGAGACCGCTTAACTCAGGAAGGAATATTTGTGAGGCCAACTGAAACGGCTCAACCCCCTGGGAACTGTCTTCCCACTCCTCAATCTTATTATAGAGAGAGATCGCCCGTATTATAGGGATATTTGCATTAGCCAGTAACTCAACAGATTTCTCTTTAGGGTGAGAAAACATAAGTGAGACAATAATGTCAACCTGGGGAGTACCGTCTTTAGTTAAGAGATATTTTTGAAACATCTCATCGGCAGGATAACCAATGGTACAGATTACATTGAGCCCTTCTTTTTCAATCTGCCTGATTATGGCGTTCTCAACCATGTTGTCATTGGCCTTCAAGGTATTATAGGCAAGGAGTCCCACCCAGGACGCATCTTTCAGGTGCCCCGATTTTTTGTACCACTCCAGGTAACTTTCAAGCGTTTCAAAGACCTTTGAGCCGGGGGCGTCAGGATGATAGATACCTTCTAAAGGCATCTCAATCGGAGGTTCAATTGTTATATCCGCCATTCCTGCAAACTCACGCAAGAGATATGCAATCAGGCGTTTCACGTTTTCGGGACCACTATATTCCCAGTAGGCCACTATTTCAGGATAGTTTGCCACATCCACATTATAATAGCCTTTGGCTCGAAACACGTCGTGTCCACCAAGACCGATAACCCTGGCCCCTCCAGATCGCGCCATTTTTAGATCATTCTCCATATCGAGCATGACCTTGTAATTCAAATGGCATAAAAAAATGACATCCGCATCAGACAGATCAGGCTCTACCGACTTTTCCTCCAGATCCCTGCCAGGATAGACCACCACATCTACTTTTTTAGCCAGTGCAGGATATTCCTCCTTAAACTTCGATATCCCTTCCGCCATGACTTTAGTTGAAGTCTCAGGGATTAAGAAAGCCAGCTTTTTTTGGTCAATGCACCGGCATTAGCCGGAACCGTCAATATCAGGATAAAACATACGTTTAAAATAACTACTAAGAATCGTTTATTCCATGCCATGATATTCCCCTGCTATCTCTCCTCTTCCTCCGGCACATAGACCACCCTGCCATCCCTTAACTTGTAAGCTATCCCCAGCCTCATTCCCTGGCCCTGAGCCATCTCTTTGGTCAGCTTCTGCACCTTGATCTCTTTGCCCTTCTTGGTAATGATCTCCATCTTTCCTGGCTGGTTCGGATTCTTGATCATGGTCAGGTCATCTGCGGAAAAGATCTCGCTAAGATGATATGCGCTGACTATGGCCACCATCAGCCCGACAGCAAATACCATGGCCACGTCAAACAGATTTGCCACCCCGCTCATAGGGTCCTGTTTGTGGATGGGATACCGCTTAAGGCCGTTCCTTTTCCCCTCTCTTCTCATGAATTTCATTTTTTCTCTCCATGGGTTTATTAGGTTGGATTCTTGCTTTTTTCTGTTTTTTGTGATGCTTTTGGACTTGTCTCCATATTTCTCATCAAAAGCTCGGCAATATATGCCATATCCTTTGTATCCTCAGCATACCAGCGTTCTCTGACAACAGAGATTACATAGGCAAGAACTCCGATGGCCAATCCTGCCACGGTGGTGCCAAAAGCGATGATGAGACAATTGGACATCTGGGCCAGGTCACCCTGTGACAGGGCCAGAAGGGCAACTCCCATAGGGATCAATGTCCCCATCAGGCCCAACATGGGACCAACCCTGACCAGAACCCGGGTCTTATCAAGCAATCTGGATACCTCAATTTCATACTCTTGAAGGGTATTTTCTATCCGGATATCGAGATTATCCAGCCCCTTACCTATCTGGGCAGACAGAGCGTTCAAAAAACGCCTCGTCAATTGGTTCCCTGTATACGGCTTCTTTATATATGCCATGATTTTGTCAGCAGCTTCTTTGAACCTTCCATGCGACATATCATTTGAAAGCTTCATGGCCAGCCATTCACTGTCCTGACCGGTATCTTGATTCCTCTTCCGGCGAAAGGCAAACTCAGAGACAAAAGCACCTGAGATAAAGAGCATGAGGATAAACAGAAAAATGAGCAGCCCCATAACCGGATAGAGCAGGGCATTCATTATCAGATAGAGAGTAGACTGCATGTAACCTAAAATGTTCATTCGGATGGACCCTTCTTTTTTAATGATCAATTAGCAATGATCAATTGTTAATTGTTCCTTTCTATTTTTTAAAAAACCAAGGCCGAAAACCAGTCCAGACACTGCGAGAAGACATATTGCTTCTTTAAGGGATAGGCCCGGAGCCGTGACACTACCGGCCGTGGAAAAGAAGACCTCGGATTGAGAATATACGGGTACAACTATTACCGAGACGGCAAAATAAAGCCCGACGAGAATCATCACAAAGCCAAGGAACACCGGGCCTGGTGTCCCCTCCCTATCTGCTCTCATCAGACGTTTCGTCAGCAGGGCGACTCCTGCAACCACAACCATGAAAAGGAGAGCCATCAAACCTCCTGCCTCCAGAGGATCAATACCGGTTATGGCCACAAATATGGAACAGCTCAGAAGCATCGCCGAGAGGCATACAGGGCAGGGAAAGATTAAAAGATAGCCTGTCTTTGACATGCGGTCTAATTTCTGGTTGACGTACGATTTTATGGTATAAACTCCCCAGGCCAGCAGGCCCATTGATAGAAAAAGATGGAGTATTACACCATATGACATGAATTTTTGGAAAAACTGAAAATAATCGAGAGGGTTAAAGACCTTTAAAAGAAGGCCCATCAAAAAGGCTAAAACGCCATAGACAAAGGCCAATCCCAATATCTTCAGCGCCTTGACATTGGTCGTGCCTGCCACCAGCCCCGCCTTGCCTGCAAAGATAAAAACAGTAAAGGCAATACCTGCTGCCCAAAAATAGGTTATCACTTTCGCACTCCTTTCCTGAAACGTAACCGTTCACGGGATTACAACGCCCGTTTTACGCAGCCCAGAGAACTGTGAGCGTTTATAGGGTGCTGCAGATGCGAGGCGGAGGGTACGCAGACGTACTCCCTGTACTTCAAGTGCCCGACAACAAAGCAGATGCGGTGGCCATGTGAACGCTTACCCTGAAACTCATAGGCCAGCGACCTTATTATGTATATGGTTTTGGGCACAGGGTATTTTCCTTGAATTAACTTCAAAACACATATTCAAAACCACTTCCCGAGGTATAGAAGTTGCCGCTTGTTGAACCCAGTGGACACTTGCTGCAGACAGGATGATTTTTCATATTTTTGACAAAACCTCGATATCTGTCCGAAGAGATAACCTCTTTTAGACCTCCGTTAAGCGCGCCTCCCAAGCAAAGTCCCGGGAGGTAAGGACATGGAGTGATCTTTCCCTCACACGTAACAAAGAGACTCTGTTTGATCGCCCTGCATGGTATGGATGGCTCGGGAGGCAGATAGAGCTTCAACTTCAGTTTCCTTGCCAGATTTTTTACCCTTGCAAAAAGCATTTTTTCGTCCTGAGCAGAAATATATCCTGTCTCAGGACCTGACTGTCGTATGTCAAAAACCCTGTGCAGAACGACTGTATCTATACTCACTTCAGCCGCAGCTTCTATTATGTCTGCAATGTGATTCTGATTTCCATGATATATGACAATATCAATGTAGGCTTTAGGTTTTCTCGATCTCTCCATACTACGCTGGGCTATCAGCTCTCCAATCTGAGGCATAATAACGGGCAGATTCTCTTTGTTGTGTATCCCAAATACAATGTTGCTCAAACCACTCGCAAATATTCTTTCTGTGTTTGTTTGAAGCAATGTAGCATTGGTAGTAACTTCAGTGGAAATCCCTTGTGACTCAGCGTATTTCACCATCTGAAATAATTGAGGATTCAATAACGGTTCACCCCATCCGTGCAAAGCGATATGTCTAAGACAGAACGAGGAAGCGAATATCTTTTTAAAGTCTTCTAAGGAAAGTAAGGCAGAAGTTTCGTCCAGACTTGGACGCATGCATATCTTGCAGTTGAGGTTGCACCTGCGAGTAGGCTCAATCTGCAGAGTTGAACGGGGATATAACCAATTCATTTATTTTTCAAGCTGCTTCATCCTTTTTCCTGGAAAATCTTTCACGGACAAAGTTCCATACCAGACCGGCGCAAAGGACAGCCAAAGCGCCGATGTGAGTCCATAATCCGCACAGTCCCGTGCAACCACTGGTTCTTCCTTTTGTGAGTACGCTTATCGGAACACACATAATTTGACTCCTTGCAACTTATATCTAGGTTGAGCGGTTCAACGTTCACGGTTCCCAGTTGAAAAGCCCTAACTGTCTGTCAACAAAAGGATAACTCGTCAATAAAGAAGGTTCACCGTTCAAGGTTCATAGGTTCAAAGGTTGTCAACCCTGAACCCTGAACCTGGAACCGATCATTTTAGTTATACTGTGGTCAAAAGATCCTCTGCCTCTTTTACTGCTTCCTGGAAGCCGCGTTTCTTTGCCAACTCAATTGTCTTTTGAAAATATTCCTTTGCTTTATCCTTATTTCCGGCTTTCATGTAAGCTATGCCGATGTATTTATGGGCATCTAAATAATAACTTGTATGGTTGACGGGCCGATCCGCCATTACCCTCCGCTTTATTGTCTCTTCAAAGTCTGAGATCGCTTTTGCATACTCATCAAGTTCCAAATAACACAATCCTCTTAGAAGATATGCCTTGTGAAGCCTGTTTTCATCCGCCTTTTCAACGTCTTTTTTACAGAACTTTAAGGCATCTTTCAGTTTCTGCTTTGCCTTTTCATTATCACCTTTTGCTTTATATATCCTGCCCAGCCATAATCTTGTCTTTGCATCCATTCCATACTTTGATTCAGTTAGTGCCTTTTCAAGATTGTTAATAGCCTGATCATACTTGCCAAGGTGATAGTAGCACCTACCTTTGGTAAAATAATAGAATGTTGACTTGCCGTATTTTTTTGGATTTTTTTCCTTTACTTCTATAGTCTCATTGGCAAATTTGATTGTATCTTCCCATCTTCCCAGCTCCCAGGAAGCCACTGTTCTATGGGCAAGTGCATTTGTAACATCTTTGCTTAACCCCACATCTTTGTTAATTACTCCTTTTTTGTAATACTCAATTGCCTTTGTAAAATCAGAAATCGCCTCTTCCAATTTTCCCCACGCCAGTTCGTTTCTTCCCCTGCTGTTTAATACTCCGGCTAAACCGACATCTCCCACCTTCATTAATATTTCCTTTTGACGACTTAGGGCAATATCATACTCTTTGTTTGCCAGGTCCCAATCGCCATGCCTGTAGAAAAGGTTTCCCCTTCCTTGATATGCGAGGACATAGGAAGGGTCTAATTCGAGCACCTTTGTGTAGTCTGCAAGAGCTTTATTATAGTTATCCATATCTTCAGAAGGGAATTTAGGAGGAATGGTAGTATATTTATGGTGATAGTGAATCTGCTCAGTATAGGTAACAGCTCGGTTATAATAGGCATCCACAAAGTCAGGCTTTAGTTCTATGGCCTTTGTAAAATCTTCAATTGCCTTCTTATGTGGTTCAAAATTGTAATAAGAGCCCTTTCTGAAATATGCAAGACCTCTATTATAATAGGCATCTGTAAAATCAGGTTTTAGTTCTATTGCCTTGTCGTAGTCGGAAATGGCCTTTTTATACTGTTCCAGACTATAGTAGGCTAACCCGCGGTTATTGAACAAGCACGCGTCATCCGGGTTATTGTTTATCCCCTTGTTGTATAGCTCGATGGCTTCCTGGTAATTTCCTTTTTCATACTCTGTTATTCCTAAATGTTTATATTTAGATTTTGACTCAGCGGTTACAACGCGTAACATTGACCAGACAACTAGGCCTATAAGCACCACCAAGACTATTCCTATAATATTCCTGCTTTTCTTATCGCTCTTTGCCATTGTCCTTTTTCTCCTTTCAAAATTCACAGGTCATTCCCAGGGTATAAGTAGTTTTTGGCTGTGGGTATTTCTTATGGACCTGATATTCTTCCCCTAAGATATTATCAACCTTAAAGAATAGTTTGTTCTTTTTTATAAAGTAATTTACCTCAAAATCCAGCAGGTTATACTCAGCTAGATATTCAGTATCCTCATGGTCGGTAAATCGTTTGCTTGTGTATCTGTCATTGAGATAGAAGATAAATTTATCAAAAAGGGAATGAGTCTGTCCCGCAAATATTAGTTGCAAAATGAGGCCGAATTCGGTAAAATATTATATAATTTCAACATGATAATTGCTTTTTGAGGGCCTCATGAACTACAATTTCAGAAGCTATAATCCGGAGCA
>PQXD01000010.1:82377-100389 GCA_003194485.1 Deltaproteobacteria bacterium | reverse complement strand
GGGGTGGAATAAGGCTCTTATGACAATGAATCTCAATAATCAGCATTTCCAGAAAGTCCAGAGGGGCATAAGGCCAAAATTTGGCCGAATCGAAATCTTCGGCTGATATGATTTACGGGACACGCTCTTATTTGGGTATTATGCAGAGTCTGTATAATAATGAGGATTTGTTATTTTGAGGAGTGCGTTGGAACATTTTAGGTCCTATTTGTTGTCAAAACGAATCGTTTCTGAGAAGTGGGGTATTATCCCGGATTATGCAGTTGCCAAGTTTGCCGAAGATGCGAGGCGGAGGGTACGCAGACGTACTCCCTGTACTTCAAGTGCCCGACAACAAAGCAGATTCGGTGAAATTTGAACTGCATAATTCGGGTTAAATGCCCTTATGTGTCCTCCTCCGGGCCAATATCTTTCTCCATTTGTCTAATCTTTCCTTGATGACACGTTCATGTCCCCGGTTTGACGGCCTGTAGTAAATACGCTCCCTGAGCTCTGAAGGTAAGTACCCCTGGTCTACCAGGGCCTCAGGATAGTCGTGGGCATAGCGGTAATCCTTTCCATATCCAATTTCCTTCATGAGTCTCGTTGGTGCATTTCTGATGTGCATTGGAACAGGCAGTGTGCCGAATTTTCTGGCGTCGGCCTGGGATTCTCCAAAGGCCACATAGACCGCATTACTCTTGGGTGCCGTGGCCAGGTAAACCGCTGCCTGGGCCAGGGCCAGTTCTCCTTCCGGGGGCCCGAGGAAATCATATGTCTTCAAGGCATCGATTGCCAGAGTCAGGGCCTGGGGGTCCGCGTTTCCCACATCTTCCGAGGCGAAGCGGACCATACGTCGAGCAATGTAGTGAGGGTCCTCTCCTGCGGCCAGCATCCGGGCCATCCAGTAAAGGGCCGCATCAGGATCACTGCCCCTGAGGCTTTTGTGAAATGCTGATATCAGGTTGTAGTGCTCCTCTCCAGATTTGTCGTACCTGAGGGCCTTCTGCTGAATGGCTTCCTCTAGCAGGGCCAGCGTAATGGTTGCCCCTTTACCTTCAGGCCTGGCAGATACAGCAAGTTCTGCCGCAATCTCAAGGTTGTTAAGCAGGGTCCTGCCATCACCATCCGAACGCCGGATCAGGCACTCTGTCGCCTCGGCTTCAATAGAAAGCTCAAGCCTTCCCAGGCCCCTTTCAGTGTCTGTAAGCGCTCTGTTTAAAATGGCCTCAAGGGCTTTATTGTCTAAGGGGTTGAGGACTAATACCCTGCACCTTGAAAGTAAAGGGGGGATGACTTCAAAGGATGGGTTCTCCGTGGTAGCGCCGATCAGGGTAATAAGTCCGCTCTCAACGTGGGGCAGAAACGCATCCTGCTGGGCCTTGTTAAAGCGGTGTATCTCGTCAACAAACAGGATAGTGGACGGGCCGCCGTGTTTGGTGTTTTCCTTTGCGTCGTTTATGACGACCCTGAGCTCCTTTATCCCTGAAAGGACCGCGGAGAAGGAAATGAAGTTGGCTTCTACCCTTCGTGCAAAAATTCTGGCAAGAGTAGTCTTCCCGCATCCTGGCGGTCCCCACAGGATCAACGAAGGGATACTCCCTCGATCTAAAAGGGTATTCAGTATCTTGCCCCGGTTCAGAAGGTGGTCCTGGCCTACGAATTCATCCAGGTCTTTTGGCCTGAGCCGATCAGCAAGGGGGATCCGGGTCAAAAATTACCTCCATCTTTTCAGGCTCCTTCCTTCCATTTCATAGTACCTGGTCCTCCATGGTCGCCCGGCAAACACAAGGGCAGCAATTATCGTCAGCAATATCCAGTTCCATCCGATCAGGATAAGTGACATCCAGGGATAGCCTCCGTAAGGTTGTTTGATCTCATTATAAAGATCTCCAATGAGGATGACTCCCAGCACAAAGGGAACAAAGTATTTAATAATGATATCCCACCAATACCTCAATTTTATAGAAGAAATAGAGTTGACATGTCTTCTGAGGGCCTTGATATTGAAGAACCATCCAGCAAGAAAACATTCAGCAATACCTACGACTATAAGCCCGTAATGAGTGATGAAGTGATCTGCGATATCTAACCAGAGCAGGCCGGCCTGGGTGGTAAAGACTATGGAGCCAAAAAAACCCAGGATTGTTACCAAAGTTATGAGAGGCTTTCTGCTGAAGCCGAACTTGTCAATCGTTGCTGAAATAAAGGCCTCAACTATGGATATCGAGGAGGAAAGTCCTGCTATAACAAGGCAGAGAAAAAAGATTGCACCGAAAAGGTTGCCTCCTGGTATAAGACTGACGGCCTTTGGATATGCAACAAAGGCAAGGCCTATGCTTTGAGAGACAACTTCTGATATGGGTTTTCCTTGCGTTGTGGCCATGAAACCCAGGACGGAAAAAACGGCAATGCCTGCAAAAAGAGAATAACCGCTGTTTATGAACACAGTCAATATTGCGTTTTTTGTTATGTTAGCCTTCTTGGGCAAATAACTTGCGTAAGCTATCATAATGCCGAAGCCCAGACTCAGGGTAAAAAAGATCTGGCTGTATGCGTCTATCCAGACGGTCGGATTGGATAATTTTGAAAAATCAGGCTCAAGATATGCTTTCAGGCCCTTCATGGAACCATCGAGTGAAATTGACCACATGACAAGAACAGCGGTCAAAAAAAAGAGCAGGGGCATGAATATCTTGTTCATGTATTCTATTCCGCGCCGGACACCCCTGAAGACAATGCCCCAGTTTATTAACCAGACAACAGAGAGTGTCGCAAGGATAGGGGCCCTGATGTGACCTAATTCAGAGGGAGATTTACTTACTGCGAGAAATTTATCAAAGAAAAAGCTATTGGGGTCATTTCCCCAGCCAAGATAGAAGGAAAGAAAAAAGAAGTTCAGGCACCATGCAATAATAACCGCATAGTAAAGTACGATGCCAAACATCACAAAAATGACCGCCCACCAGCCAAGCCATTCCCAGTTTCTATTTATCTTTGCAAAGGCGAGAGGTGCCGAACCTATACGTTCATGTCCAATGGCAAATTCCAGTATCAATAAGGGGATCCCTGCTGACAAAAGGGCAATGATGTATGGAATGAGGAAAGCGCCTCCTCCGTGACTGTAGGCCATATAGCTGAATCTCCAGATATTCCCGAGACCTACTGCAGAGCCTACTGTAGCAAAGACAAAACCGAACTCGCTTTTCCATCGCTCCCTTTGTAATTTCATTAATACTCCTTTGAGAGAAACTACTCAAAATTAATCACGAAAACACGAAGGTACGAAAACACGAAACAAAACATAGAAATGAACGTGGCGCCCTTCGGGCGGACTTAGAAAATTTTGGACACAGATTTTCACAGATAATATTATCGTTCATAAATTTAAAAATCTGTGTTCATCCGTGTCCAAAAAAAGGAAATTCCTATACTATCAAGTTGCGATATTCTTTTCGTGTTTTCGTGATAATTCTTTTCTTCTTCGTGTGTTGCACAATCTGACGTGTAACCGCGCAAGTCGAAAATTTACTTTAGTATGACTTAACTGCCATTTTCATTCAAGTCCATCTTTGTACCTACAATAATTGGTTCCAGGTTCAGGGTTCAAAGGTTATAGTCTACTTTACAGGGGTTCCAGGTTCAGGGTTCAAAGGTTGTCAACCCTGAACCTGAAACCTTGAACGGGGAACATTGAACCGCTCAACATAAGTGAGTGGCTTGCTAAATCATTGCTTAGATGGTACATAGAGCCGATTTTATTTTCGATAACGCACGTCCTGGCGGACTCCCGGTGGTGCCTTCTGTGTTTTCAGATGGTGTGAGGGTGTTATTGTTGCCGGACGGAGGAAAAAACCACATTTACTGTAAGGAGAAATTATGGCCTACGTTACGATGAAACAGTTGCTTGAGGCAGGTGTCCACTTCGGACATCAGACCAGACGATGGAATCCCAAGATGAAGCCTTACATCTTCGGTGCCAGAAACGGGATCTATATTATAGATCTCCAGAAGACCGTAAAGCTCTTCAAGGTTGCTTATGAGTTTGTGGTGGATACCGTTGCCCAGGGCGGGAAGATACTTTTCGTAGGCACCAAGAAGCAGGCCCAGGATTCCATAATTGAGGAAGCCAATCGTTGCGGAATGCCATTCGTAAGCAACCGTTGGCTGGGCGGGATGCTTACAAATTTCGAGACCATTCAGAAGGGTATCGATCGCCTGAAGAGACTTGAAGCCATGTTTGAGGACGGCACTATCGAGCGCTTTCCCAAGAAAGAGGTCCTGCGTATGGACAGGTTGCGTCAGAAACTGGATCGCAATCTTGGCGGGATAAAGGATATGGATTCGCTGCCTGCTGCTGTTTTTGTTGTAGACTCAAGGCTGGAGCAGATCGCGGTAAGAGAAGCCAACAAACTCGGAATCCCGGTGATTGCAATAGTCGATACCAACTGCGATCCTGACGGTATAGATTACATTATTCCAGGAAATGATGATGCCATCCGGGCCATACGTCTTATTTCATCTTTAATAGCAAACGCCTCCCTTGAGGGCAGGAAAAAGTTGGCCGAAGCCCGGCAGGCGGCTGCCGACAAAGAAGTTGAAGAGGAGATCACAGGCGAGGATACTGCCGGTGAGGGGGAAGGAGCCGTTGCTGAAGCCGCTGCCAGTGAAGCCGCTACAGGCGAGGATGCCGGTTCTGAGGCAAGTGCCTGATAAAAGATAATTTCCGATATTATCAAAGTAATTTTAATTAGTCCACTCTGCAAGCAGAATTCGGGATTTCTGCAGAGCTCTTGTCCCCAAAGACCAGGTTTTCAAGACTAGAATTAATTTGGAGGATTGACATAATGACAAAAGTTACTGCTGCAATGGTCAAAGAACTCAGAGAACGGACCAAGGCAGGTATGATGGATTGCAAGAAGGCTCTTCAAGAGTGCAATGGAGATATGGGTAAAAGCGTTGACTGGCTGCGTCAGAAAGGGCTTTCCGTTGCCGCAAAAAGGGCGGGACGGTCGACTTCTGAAGGCGCTGTCCAGTGTTATATTCATGCCGGTAACAAGCTTGGTGTTATGGTTGAGGTCAATTGTGAGACGGATTTCGTGGCAAAGACAGATCAGTTTGTCCGGTTTGCCAGAGACCTGGCCATGCATATTGCAGCCGTTAATCCTGTTTGCATAAAACGTGAAGATACCCCTCCTGAGCTTATAGAGAAGGAGAAGGAGATCTTTCGCAGGCAGGCCGAGGAGTCCGGTAAGCCGGATCACATAATTGAAAAGATCGTCAGCGGTCGCATTGAAAAATTCTATAAGGAGGTGTGCCTGCTGGAGCAACCCTATGTGAAGAATCCGGACATAACTATCCAGGACCTTTTAAATGAGCTGATTGCCAAGATGGGTGAGAATATAAATATCAGGCGTTTTGTACGGTTCCAGGTCGGGGTGGAAGCGGAATAATGTCTGAAAAGACACACGGTACTCCGGCCTACAGTCGCATTTTACTGAAGCTCAGCGGTGAGGCCCTGCTGGGAGATGTGCCTTATGGGATATCCCCGGCGGTCATGGATGTCCTTGCACGTGAGATTGGCCGGGTCCATGAACTGGGCGTGGAGATAGGACTGGTTGTGGGAGGCGGAAACATATTCAGGGGGATAGCCGGTTCCGCCCAGGGGATGGACAGGACTACTGCCGACCAGATGGGCATGCTTGCCACGGTCATGAATTCCCTGGCCCTTCAGGATGCCTTAAACAGGCACGGGGTCCAGGTGAGGGTGCTTTCGGCCATAGAGATAGGTCAAATTGCAGAGCCTTTCATAAGGGGAAGGGCACTCAATCATTTGATGAAGGGCCGGGTGGTCATATTTGCCGCAGGGACTGGAAATCCTTTCTTTACTACCGATACTGCAGCAGCCCTCAGGGCCCTTGAGATAGATGCAGATGTCCTCTTCAAGGCCACAAGGGTGAATGGCGTCTATGACAAAAACCCGGAAGTCGTTCCTGATGCGAAGAGGTATGATCGACTGACCTATCAGGAAGTTCTTGAAAAGGGCCTTAAGGTCATGGACGCTGCTGCAATATCTCTGGCAAAGGATGCAGGACTTCCGGTAGTCGTGTTTAATATGCAGATCCCTGGCAATATAGAGCGGGCCGTGATGGGTGAGAAGGTGGGCACGCTGGTTGGAGGAGGTGATTGAAGATGAAAAAGACAGAGATCCGGGAAGCGAGCGGTAAGATGGACAAGGCTATCGGTGCCTTTGAACGGGACCTTTCTCGTGTACGAACCGGAAGGGCTTCGGCTGCCCTGCTGGAAGGAATTAATGTCGATTATTATGGAACTTCCATGCCCCTTAATCAAGTGGCTTCCATTGCCATACCGGAGAGCCGGCTTTTGACCATACAGCCTTGGGATATCAAGATCCTGGGAGATATTGAAAAGGCCGTTCTTAAGTCCGACCTTGGCCTCACTCCCGCTAATGACGGCAAGATCATCAGAGTACATGTGCCACCCTTGACAGAGGAACGCAGAAAGGAATTGTTCAAGCTGGTAAAAAAGATGGCTGAAGAATGCAGAGTGGCAATTCGGAATATACGAAGGGAGGCCATTGAACGTCTTAAGGGCCGGAAGAAAGCCAAGGAGATCTCAGAGGATGATTTCTTCAGGCTCCAGGACGAGGTTCAAAAGGTAACCGACGATCATATCAAGAAAGTAGAGGGGATTATTGCCGATAAGGAGAAAGAGATACTGGAGTTCTGATAATAAGAATGACTAAGCCACCAGACCTTATTCGGCTGCCAAGACACCTTGCCATCATTATGGACGGTAACGGCAGGTGGGCCAAGCGTCGAGGATTACCCAGGATCATCGGCCACAGACAGGGTGTGAAGGCCGTACATTCTACGGTCCGCCTGTGCAGAGAGTTAGATATACCCGTTTTGACCTTATATGCATTTTCACAGGAGAACTGGGGTCGTCCCAGGGCAGAGGTGAGTGCATTAATGGACCTGCTCTATGATAATCTGAAGAGCGAGCTTGATGAGATGCTTGGGAATCAGATCTCTCTTCGGGCCATCGGACAGATTGAAAGGCTTCCTGAACGGGTCAGGACCTGTCTTCTGAATACCATTGAGAGGACTTCTTCCAATACCGCCATGATTCTTAACCTCGCCTTGAGCTATGGAGGCAGGGCAGAGATAGTAGGGGCAGCCAGACGTCTTGCAAAAAGATGCCTTTCAGGAACTCTGGATCCGGAAGACATAGATGAGGCCGTGTTCGCTTCAAACCTTGATACAGCAGGGCTTCCTGATCCTGATCTGCTCATTCGCACAAGCGGAGAGAACAGGCTCAGCAACTTCCTCCTTTTTCAGACAGCATATTCAGAGTTTTATATCACTCCCACTCTTTGGCCGGATTTTGACGAGGATGAGCTCTTGAAGGCCCTTTTCGAGTATCAGAAGAGAGAACGCCGTTTTGGGTTGACTGACGAACAGCATTCCGAATCATGCACCGCCTAAGGCTTTTAACTGCAGCGGCCCTGGGCCCTTTGCTTTTCATAGTGCTCTGGTGGGGCGGGAGGATGCTTTTCGACCTGGTGCTCTTAGGGGCAACCGCTTTATGTTTGTACGAGTACTTTACTATTTGTTTTTCAGGGCGTAGAGTAATACAAGGCCTTGGGGTTATCCTTGGGCTGTTTCCTGCGTTCTCGGTATTGTTGTGGGGGAATCCCGAATTTATAGTTCCTGCTGTTTATATAGCCTTCCTTGGAAGTGCCTTACTGTTTCTTGTTTCCTACAACAGGTGGTCCAATGCTGCATGGAACTGGACATCATTTTTCATGGGGATAGCCTATGTAGGTGTATGTGCGGCCCATTTGGGGCTCTTACGTCACATGCCCATGGGGAGAGAGTGGGTACTGTTTCTCCTGGTAACAGTCTTTAGTGGTGATGCCGGGGCATATTATGCAGGAAAAGGTATTGGAAGACACAAGTTGTGCCCTAATGTGAGCAAGGGAAAGACAGTTGAGGGAGCTGCCGGAGGGCTGATTTCAAATGCCGTAGCGGCCTTTTTTCTCTGGTTTGTGCTCTTAAGGGATATTGACCCGAGGGCCTTGATACTCCTGGCGCTGGTCATTGGAGCAGTCGGTCAGGTGGGGGATCTGGTTGAATCAATGGTCAAACGTTCTGCCGGTGTCAAGGATTCAGGTAGCATACTGCCCGGGCATGGGGGTATCTTGGATAGGGTCGATGCGGTGCTGTTGGCATCTCCCTGTCTGTATTGGATCCTGTCTCTGTACAGGATAGATGGTGTTTTGATCAGATGAAAGAAACCAGGTGTATATCTTTGTTGGGATCTACCGGATCCATTGGCACAAAAGTCCTTGATGTCGTAAGACGCTCCAAGGGTCGGTTCTCAGTGAATGGTCTTGCTGCCGGGGAAAATGTCGAACTTCTTGCAGAGCAGGTAAGGCAATTCAGACCCGAGGTCGTGTCAGTAATGACTGCCGAGCTTGCTGATCAAGTCAGATCCATGACCGGATTTGCCGACACCAGGGTCCTTTATGGGAAAGAAGGATATAAGGCAGTTGCAACAGTTGACGGTGCAGACCTTGTGGTATCGGCTATGGTAGGTGCGGCAGGACTGATACCAACCCTTGCCGCTCTTGAGGCAGGGAAAGACGTTGCATTGGCCAACAAGGAATCCCTTGTGACTGCCGGCTCTCTGGTCACATCTCTGGCAAGAGAAAAGGGCGCTGCCATAATACCTATAGACAGCGAGCATTCCGCCATCTTTCAGTGCCTGAGAGGGTATCCCAAGAAAGACGTAAGGCGCATAGTGCTCACTGCATCCGGTGGTCCATTCAAGGATAGAGATATAGATGAGCTTGCCAGGGTGACACCGGAGGAGGCTGTAAGGCACCCCAGATGGTCCATGGGAGCAAAAATATCGGTGGATTCAGCTACCTTGATGAATAAGGGGCTTGAGGTTATAGAGGCCCGCTGGCTTTTTGACATCCCCGTGGATCGGATAGACGTGGTGGTTCATCCTCAAAGCATCGTACACTCCATGGTGGAATTCATAGATGGTTCTGTGCTGGCGCAGATGGGAATCCCGGACATGAGGGTGCCGATAGCCTATGCCTTGGCCTGGCCCGGACGTCTGGAGCTGGATCTTCCAAGCCTCAACCTGGTAGAGTCGCATTCTCTGGTCTTTGAGATGCCACATTGGGAGAAGTTTCCATGCCTTGGATTGGCATACAATGCAGCAAGGAAAGGAGGGACTGCTACAACGGCCCTCAATGCTGCAAATGAGGCGGCCGTAGAGGCCTTTCTTCAGAAACGTATGGGTTTTACGGCAATACACGAGGTAGTTCGGGAAGTGATCGAGGCCTTCCCTGTTGAGGATATCAGGGATCTTGATGACGTGCTGAAGGCAGATGCCATGGCACGGCTGAGGGCCGAAGGGATTATACTGGAGAAATCGATATGACCACTCTTTGGTCTTTTTTATTGGTACTTAGCGGTATAATACTGGTCCATGAGTTTGGACACTTCATTATGGCCAGGAGATTTGGCATCAGGGTCCTGAAGTTTTCACTGGGTTTCGGGCCAAGAGTCTGTGGTGTGGTGCACGGAGCAACGGATTACTGCATTTCAGCGATTCCACTTGGCGGGTTTGTAAAAATGCTGGGAGAGCAACCGGACGAGACCGTATCTCCGGAAGAAAGGCCCTGGTCTTTTTCGTGCAAACCGGTCTGGAAAAGGTCCTTTGTGGTAGCTGCAGGCCCTGCTTTTAATTTTATTTTTGCCTGGCTTATCTTTTTCGTGATTTTTTTGGTATATGGAAAACCGATTATTTTAACGGGTATCGGTGAGGTCCAGGCTGGTTCCCCTGCCGAAAAGGCGGGAGTAATGCCGGGAGATCGCATAGTTGCCATAGACGGACGCAAAGTACATAGATGGGAAGAGGTGTCCGAGGAGATCAGGGCCAATGACGGGAGCAGTATTACCCTGACATTAGAACGAGGTCGGACTACTGTATCAGTAGATGTCGTTCCAAGGATTTATAAGATTAAAAACATATTCGGTGAAGAAGTTAAGATGCCAATGATCGGGGTTTCAGCATCAGGTGAGTTTGAAATAGAGAAACTGGATCCGTTGACTGCCTTTGGGCAGGCATTTTCCCGCACCTGGGAGCTCATTGTCCTCACCGGACAGGTTATTGTGAAACTATTCCAGCGTGTAATTCCTCTTTCCACTCTGGGCGGACCAATAATGATTGCCCAGATGGCCGGGCAACAGGCTGAGCAGGGAATCCTCAATCTCTTCTATTTCATGGCCCTTCTGAGCGTAAACATAGGGTTCCTGAATTTGCTCCCCATACCCGCTCTGGACGGCGGTCATCTGGCCTTCCTGGCAGTAGAGGGCGTCACCGGGCGTTCTCTTACCATGCGACAGAAAGTGGTAGCTCAGCAGATAGGGATCTTTATACTGCTGGTCATGATGCTGGTCATTTTTTACAATGACATCGCTCGACTTTTGGGATTTCCCCTTTCAGGATGAGAAATTGAAGGATTCAGAGATTTGGTGATCGGGTAGATCTGTGCTCACCTTGTCTATTGAGACATCTGACTGTATGGGAGGAGTGGCGTTGATATGCGATGGCCGGCCTGTGGCCGAAATGAGCCTTGCAGGTAAAGAGACCCACTCCAGGACACTGATGGTCATTATCAAATGGTTGATGCAGAGGCTGGGAGTCAAGTGGTCTGACCTTGATCTCCTTGCCGTAAGCCTGGGTCCCGGCAGTTTTACCGGACTCAGAATAGGCCTTGCCACTATAAAGGGGCTGGCTTTTGCCTTAGGATTACCGTTGATTGGTGTTCCGACACTTGATGCCCTGGCAAGTCATGTTATTGCATGCAAGGGAGATATTGTGTGCCCGGTACTGGACGCCAGGAAGTCGAAAGTTTATACAGCCCTCTATCAGATCATGGATTCCAGCGAGTTAGAGAAGATAAGCCCGTATCAGACCATTTCTCCAGAGGAATTGGCCCTCTTTGTACCATATGATCAAAGGGTATTATTGCTTGGCGGCGGTCTTTTGCTGTATCAGGATGTATTTGTGCACGGGCTGGGTAACCGAGCGGTTATTGTTCCGGGCCACATGGCCCATGTGAGGGCCGCATCAGTGGGCGTCCTGGCAGAGCTTAGATGGCAAAAGGAAAGAAGGCCTGATGATTTTAAGACCTTAAAACCAATTTATGTTCGTCCATCTGAAGCAGAGGTAAAGAAACTGTCATTACAGAAGCAGAAAAGTCTATCATGATTTCTGCCTTTTTTAGACTTTTTTGCGTGATTCATAGTGATCCATATATAATCACATACTATATAGGTCGAGCGGTTCAGGGTTCAGGGTTCAAAGGTTGTAAAGCCCTAAGAGGTTCATATCAAAAGGATAATGCCTTAATTGAGGGCATAAGTATGTTTCACCCAATAGGTGAAAGAAGCAAATAAACAAATCATTTAATAATGTATTGGATGTCAAGTGTTTACAACCTTTGAACCCTGAACCCTGAACCGCTTTAGGTACTAAGGAGATTTTCATGCTTGTCAGCAAGATATGTCCCCACTGCAAAGAAAGAATCAAAAAAGGTGCCCTTGTATGCCGGTATTGTGGCAGGGAGCTTGATCCGGATGAGGAACGCGAACACGACTTGTATTCCCCGAACTGGATATTTGCAGGCTTTGCAGGACTGACCGTCGGTGCAGCGCTGGCCATTATATTTGGTTACTGGAAGGAGCGACGCAGATGGCAGGATGAGATATCAGATTATTCAGTAGGTGGAGAATTCGACAAAGAAGAATTCTGAATCCTGTATGCAGAAGGACTCAGGACTTGATCTTTCTGTAGCTGCGTCGCCTTCCGGCCAACTCACAATTGCGTCTGCAATTTTTGCATATAGCAGGCTGAGTCGGTCTATTTGGGGTTTTTAGGCATTTCATTTTCCGGTTTTTCTGATGATAATTTTATCTTAAGTATAAGTATTATTTTCATCAGACGCAATATTTGTACCTTGAAATTATTGAACTCCGGCGTTTTTAACTGAAACGCTCCAGAGCCTTATGCCAAGGAGCTTGGGAACACTTTGCATGTAAATATAGGTAGGAGATAAAAAGAGACAATGTCAAAATATTGACAAAAAAATACTATGGTACCAGATTAAATATGGCTCAAACGAGTACGGGTAATGTATGTACTGTTGCTGAACCGACAGATTTTGTCTCTTTAGACTTTATCATGGATCGCACGGCCTTAACTATTGACGGGACGTCAAGATTTACAAGCCTTCTCAGGGTCTTCTGACTTCCGTGCTCCACGAATCTGTCCGGGAGCCCAAGACGACAAACCTTGACAGAGGTTATGCCACTGTCAGAAAGACACTCCAGAACTGCTGATCCGAATCCTCCTGCCAGTGAGTTTTCTTCAATTGTAAGTATATGTCCGGTCCTGCGGGCGATTTCTGTTATCAGGTCATGGTCAATGGGTTTGACGAAGCGGGCATTTATCACTGAGGCCTTTATTCCATGCCGGGCCAGATCTTTTGCCGCAATACCTGCAGTGAACACGTGGTGCCCTATGGCAATTATCCCCACATCGGGTCCTTCCAGCTCAATCTCTCCCTTGCCGATAGGGATCTCTTTCAACTGCCAATCAAGGCTTGTCCCTACTCCCGATCCCCTTGGATAACGGACAGCTGCAGGTCCATGGTGCCTCAGGGCAGTGTAAAGCATGTGCTGGAGCTCGTTTTCGTCCTTGGGAGACATTACTATCAGGTTTGGAATGGTCCTCAGGTAGGAGAGGTCAAAGGCACCGTGATGGGTGGGTCCGTCCTCGCCCACCAGGCCTCCTCTGTCAATTGCGAAAACCACAGGCTGATTGGTCAGGCAGACATCGTGGATGATCTGATCATAGGCCCTTTGGAGGAAGGTTGAGTAGATTGCCACAACCGGTCGAAGCCCTTTCAGCGCCAGACCTGCCGCAAAGGTTACGGCATGCTGCTCTGCAATTCCTACATCAAAAAATCTGTCCGGAATGGCCTCCTGAAAGGCACTGAGCCCTGTGCCGGCAGGCATGGCCGCGGTGATTGCCACAATCCTTTGATCTTCCCTGGCAAGTCGTACAAGTGTCTGGCTGAAAATTTTTGTATAGGACGGCGGTTTGGGTCTTGCTGAAGATTTTGGCTTTCCGGTTGCGATCTCAAAGGGACCGACGCCATGGAAGAGGTCAGGATGACGTTCTGCCGGAGGATAACCCTTGCCTTTCTTGGTAAGCACATGGACCAGCACCGGTCCGGGTATGGTACGTATGTTCTTGAGTGTTTGAATCAGGGACTCCAGGTGGTGGCCCGGCAACGGACCTATGTATTCAAACTGCAGGGACTCAAAGAGCATCCCGGGAGTCAATAGCGCCTTCAGGGAATCCTCACTGCGCTTCAGCACCGCCCATATGTTTTCACCAACACCCGAACGCTTGAGAAAGGATTCAAGCTCCTTCTTGAGCCTGGCTGCCGGGCGGCTTGTCAGCTTTCTGCTCAGAAAAGATGACAGTGCCCCGACGTTCGGGGAGATGGACATCTCGTTGTCGTTTAATATGACGATAAGGTCTTTTCTCAGGTGGCCGGCATTGTTCAGTGCCTCAAAGGCAAGGCCGGCACTCATGGAGCCGTCTCCAATTACCGCCACTATCTTGGCGTTTTCACCCTTCAGGTCCAGGGCGGTCGCCATGCCAAGGGCGGCTGAAATGGACGTGCTGCTATGGCCGGTATCAAGGGCATCGTATGGGCTTTCGCTGCGCTTGGGAAAGCCGCTTATTCCATTATCCTGACGTAATGTATGGAAATTGTCCACTCTTCCGGTAAGCAGTTTGTGCGCATAGGCCTGATGTCCTACGTCCCAGACTATCCGGTCTTTCGGGGCATCGAATACATAGTGCAGGGCTATGGTCAATTCCACTACTCCAAGGCTGGGGGCCAGATGCCCTCCGGTTTCGGCCACGGTTTCTATGATCTTGCGGCGAATTTCAGAAGCAAGTTGAACAAGCTCCTTGGGTTTGAGATTTTTTATGTCCCGGGGACTTTTTACAGATTCAAGCATACCTGACATTGAATCCATTCTCCTTTAACGTTCTAAAATTATATCCTTTTAATCCTAAATTGTGTAACTATTCGGTAAACCCATTATATCCTGCCTTGAAGCAGTTACCTTTTCCCGGGTTTCAAAGCTCACTCATCGCAGACCGGAGAGGCAGTGCAATCCGGCCCGCGATCGAAACCCTGCAAAAGGTAAACCGCTCCTGCGGCAGGGCACGGATGGCAACTTCCACAGTGGACCACGGGTTCACCGAATATTTACTAAATTGTGCCTGAAAGGTCTTTCCATTCAGACACTATCTGTCTCTTTCCACTACATATCGGGCAATTGCCCGCAAAGGCTCAGCATTTTCGTCAAAAATTTCCAGTTCAGAAAGGGCCTGTTCAAGAAGTTCCCGCGCCTTTCTTTTTGTCTCATTGAGTCCGAACAGGGCAGGATATGTGGCCTTTAGATTGCGATCATCCGAACCCACCGGCTTTCCGAGAATCTCCTGGTCTCCTTCCACATCCAGAAGATCGTCTTTGATCTGAAAGGCAAGTCCCAGAGATTCACCATACTTTCTCAGACGATTTAGCTCATCATTGTTTCCCTTGCCCAGCAATGCTCCGATCTCCACGGACGCACCTATCAATGCTCCTGTCTTGTGGCTGTGTATGAATGAAAGGGTTTCCGCATCCACCGGGCGTCCCTCCATTAATATATCCGCAGCCTGGCCTCCTACCATTCCGGAGACACCAGCGGCCCTCGCAAGAAGAAAAATTGCCTCTCTGAGTAATGGAGGAGATATGCTTTGCACAAGCTCCGGCTTACAAATAAGCTCGAAGGCATAGGTGAGAAGGCCATCACCTGCGAGAACGGCAATGGCCTCACCATAGACTTTATGGCAGGTGGGTCTGCCCCTCCTCAGATCATCATCGTCCATTGCAGGAAGATCGTCGTGAATTAACGAATAGGTGTGGATGCATTCAAGGGCACAGGCTGCAGGAAGGAGCGTTTTCTGGTCGCCACCCACTGCCTGGGCTCCTGCCAGCAGCAAAATCGGCCGGACCCTCTTCCCGCCGGACATCAGACTGTATCTCATGGCCTCGAGCACAGGACTTGAAGGGCCTCGCGGCTTGGGGAGCCACTTATCCAGGGCGGAGTTGATCAAGGCCTGCTGTTTTTTCAGATATATGCTCAGGTCAAAGGCCTTCATCGTCTCTTTCCAGAGCCTTCAGCAGGGGCTCTCCGTTTTCATCCTGTGAAAGCTGCTGTATTCGCTTCTCTGCATCATCTAAGCACTTGGCGCAGTATCTGGAGAGATTTATCCCATGCTCAAAGGTCTTAAGCGCTTCTTCCAGAGGGAGTTCATTCTCTTCCATCTGCTTTACAAGCCTTTCAAGTTCATCAAGCGCTTTCTCAAAATCCAGCTTCTCACTCATATCTGTTCTCATACTTGATCAATATATAACTGCATGTTATCTCATACTACATGAAAGCGCGAGAGTCTATAGTAGACGATCCTTCGATTATTGTAAATAAACCGTGGTCAGGGTTGCATGCCGTATTGTTTCGCCTTGTTGAACTCTGGCTGGCCTCTTGCAGGTTCACTGTTGTTGGGAAAAATACCATAAGGCCTTTGCTTGAACCCGGCCACCCTGCCATAATAACATTGTGGCATGCAAACTTGATATATACCCTTTTTTGTTTCAGACGTTATCCTGCGGTCGTCATGGTGAGCGGCAGTTCCGATGGGGAATGGGTGGCAAGGTCCTTAATCAGTTGGGGGCAGATTCCAATACGTGGCTCCAGGCATAAAGGAGGGCTTCTCGCTATCAAGGAGATGACAAGGATAATGCGGCAGCAGGGGTGTATCGCCGGTATTGTGGCCGATGGATCAAAAGGGCCTGCACGGATAGCCCAGAAAGGCGCGGTTGTTCTGGCCAGGGAGACAGGGGTCCCTGTCGTGCCGACTGGTTTTGCTGCCAGGCCGGCCTTTAGATTTAACAGTTGGGACCGTACAATCCTTCCATTTCCTGGCAGCAAAGCAGTCATGGCATACGGAAAGCCGATTTCAGTGCCGCCAGACGCCAGAGGAATACAGATAGAGGAGTTCCGAAGAAATCTTGAAAATAGTCTAAATGAAGCGACTCGTCTTGCCGAGAAAGTTATAGGCTAAAGGTGACACCATGGCGATAGATTGTAATTTCAACTGGCTTGATATTCTCCTGGGAGGAATGCTTGCTTTTTTTGTTTGCCACAGCCTTTGGACAGGTTTCAGCAGGTCAGTAGCTTCTCTTCTTGGTGTGATATTGGGATTTTGGGTGGCTGTCCACCGGTTTTCATCCATATCATTCAGGCTTTCACCATGGATACAGGATGAGATGTGGCGCTCTCTTGTTTCATTTATGTTAATATTTTTTTTGGTATATCTTATTTTCTGTATTGCCGGAATCATAGTTCAAAGAACGCTCAAGGCCCTTCAATTAGGCTGGATTGACAGGCTTCTGGGAGTTGTTGTAGGTCTTGCCAAGGGACTGGTCTTGGCAATAGCCATCGTGTTTATGTTGACTATTTTTTTACCGCCGAATAGTCAGGTGCTCAAGAAATCATATCTTTATCCGACCCTGAGCCGGATAGCACAGTTAGCAGGATCGATGGCCCCCGGTCATCTTAAGGGTCGCTTTATGTGGAAATGGAGAAAGTTTTACTCAGGTCCGGATAAAGGGCGGGGACAAGAAGTCTGAATCTTGAGCCGTCCACAAGATTCGATCTGCTTTAAGGTAAATATTCTTATAAACCCGTGTTGTTGCCGGACGCTCCGCGCCCGGCAACAATCGCCGCGTATTACCATCCGCTGGGTGCTCGGCGCTCCGCGCCTCACAACCAGCGGCTGCAGCAGACGATCCCGTCGGCAAACAAGTTTGCCTCCGGTCTCGCTCCTGATCCGCGGCGAGTCCCGCATAACCGTTCACTGGAAGGGGATATTTCTTTTCACTTAACACTTCAGCCCCTTGTTTTCTCTGGATATTTCATATAAGCGCAGGCGAATTTTGTGACGCAGCACAGGAGGCTCTTTTGAGCCTTCAGAGGCAAGCTGTGATCGTCTTTTCTCAAGCTATGGGTAAAAATACCACCATAGCCAGGATTGAGACGGCAACAGCGCAGATTATTTATGGGGTATAAAATTCGAACAACGAGGCTGGCAGATTGTCTCTGACAACAGCAGTACTCAAAAAAGGTGGAGGGAGAATTTCAGGAAAGAGCAGTAAAGTTCAGGAATAAAATCATTCCAGCTGAACACTGTACTTTTGTAATATATCTTCTTTGGTGATCCTTTCAGGAACTCCGGTTGGCATAAGAACATTACGACCGCAGAGAATGAAAACCTCATAGGCATCAAAGATGGCGTAGCGGTCCTGGTCAAAGATTATAAGCTTGTTGCCGTTTTCTTCCTTGACCTTTTCCCGGAATTTACGAATTCCGGTATCTTGGCCGTTCTGTTCCAATTTATCCTGTTGATCCATCCAGCCTTGATAGGCAGTGGTCAGGGCCATGGTCAAGATGGTTAGATACGCATGGGCTCTAAAAGCAGCCTTGGTATTTTGTGGAGGCCTCTGGATGAACCACGCCTGCTTTGCTTCCCGAAACAGGGAGTTTTCAATTTCGCTGCGGGGATCATACCCGTCATAGACCTTTAACGGTTTACTTGCAGGGCTGTTGGTCAGGATAACCAGGGTCTTGGAATCGGGATTGTTTTCTTTGTAAGGATCCTGCAAAACGACGACCGCATTTATGGGATTGGCCACGAAATCTTTATGGGTTTCATGGCTGCCACTGCCAAGCGGCCCATAAAACCCTGCAGTGGTCAAACCTTCGATACCCACAACCTCCCATGAGTCAATTACAATAG
>PQXD01000010.1:23570-80401 GCA_003194485.1 Deltaproteobacteria bacterium | reverse complement strand
GTTTTCTTGGTCTTCGCAGCATGGGAAACCCCCGGCTCCGGAGCGCAGCGGAGGAGAACGGGGGAGGGTCTCCCATGCTGCAAAGGCCTTAAGAAAACAAGGGGCGAGAGCATGTTGGAAGAAGGAGTTCCCCTGTGTGACCGGCTGCCAGTGATCCATGGATTCACCGAATATTTACGCTTTAAGGCTGGGATCTCAGGTACGTATGCGCTGATAGCAATAAAAGCTTCAGTGTTCTATCCAGTAGTTGGGTGACTCTTTGGTTATTATGACGTCATGGACGTGGCTTTCTTTCATACCTGCAGGAGTTATGCGCACAAAGCGGGCATTTTGCCTAAGCTCCTCTATGGTTCTGCAGCCAATATATCCCATTCCTGCCTTCAATCCTCCTGTCAGCTGGTAAACAGTATCGGAAATCGGACCCCTATACGGCACTCTGCCTTCAATTCCCTCCGGGACCAGCTTTGCCTCTGTCCTGACGCTTTCCTGGAAATACCGGTCCTTGCTCCCATCTTTCATAGCCCCTAACGAGCCCATACCGCGATAGACCTTGTATTGTCTGCCCTGATAAAGCTCCGTCTCTCCAGGGCTTTCATCTGTGCCGGCGAACAGACTCCCTATCATGATGCAATGGGCACCGGCTCCTATGGCCTTTGTCAGGTCGCCGGAAAATTTGATACCTCCGTCAGCTATGACAAATTTCCCGTGTTTTTGTGCCACGACGGCACAATTGTGGACAGCGGTCAGTTGCGGTATTCCTACACCTGCAATAACCCGGGTGGTACAGATGGAGCCCGGCCCCACTCCGACCTTTACGGCGTCAGAGCCGGCTTCGAACAGGACCTCGGCAGCCTCCGGTGTGGCGATATTCCCTGCGATTACCTGGATATTGTGAAAGGTCTTTTTGATTTCAGATACCGCATTGATCACGTTTTTGGAGTGTCCATGGGCCGAGTCTATAACAACCACATCCACATCTGCTTTGACCAAGGCCTCCACATGTGCCAGGCAGTTTTCACCTACACCCACTGAAGCTCCAACCCTCAGGCGGCCAAGGTCGTCCTTGCAGGCCAAGGGATATTTCCTGACCTTTTCTATGTCTTTGATCGTAATCAGGCCCTTGAGGTTTCCATTGTCGTCCACTACCAGGAGCTTTTCAATACGGTGTCTGTGTAAGATGGCCTTTGATTCTTCAAGGGTGATCCCGACCGGGGCTGTGATCAGGTTTTCACTTGTCATTACATCGCGGACTTTGAGATCCCAGTTTGTCTCGAATCGCAGATCCCGGTTGGTTACAATACCCTTTAGCTTTTCTCCTTCCAGTACCGGTACACCTGATATTTTGTACTCACGCATTATCTGTTGCACATCCCAAATACGCTGATCCGGGGTGACTGTCACAGGGTCTATAATCATGCCGCTTTCAGACTTTTTGACCTTCTCGATCTCCTTTACCTGGGCCTTAACGGGCATATTCTTATGGATTATCCCGATGCCACCTTCTCTGGCCATGCTGATGGCGGTTCGGGCCTCAGTGACCGTATCCATGGCTGCGCTTATTATGGGAATATTAAGACGAATTTCAGGCGTAAGCTGAGTGGAGATATCTACTTCTGTAGGCAGAATGCCGGAAAAAGCCGGTACTAACAGCAAGTCATCAAAGGTATAGGCCCCTGGTATCGGGTGGTTCAGCATGGCTATCAAACTCCTTTTCAATTAAACTTGTTAAAAGGCCAAGAAGAAGACCTCCATTGCTAACAGTCAACTCTTTGAATTCAATCATATCCAATATTTCTCGAAATATTGCTATTCCTGCTATAATGATATCTGCTCGTCTGGATTCAAGCCCGGTTATACCTCTTCTCGCTTGAATTTTCATGCCTGTCAGATAGTCCCACATTTTATCAAGCTCTTGAGCGCCCAGAGTATACCCTCTTATTCGCTGAGGGTCATACTTTCCCATGCCCAGTACCATTGCCGCCAATGTAGTAGCAGTTCCGCCGACTCCTACTACAACTCTGGGAGATCGGGGAAGTTTGGAAGACAGACCCGACAGCTTTTGCCTGATATGAAATCCGAGTTTTTCAAGCTCTTCGAGAAGCGGGGGATCTGTCCTGATAAACCTCTCTGTAAGATTCACCGCCCCGATATTCAGACTGCAATTAAATAATATTTTGTTGCCGGCAGCCAATGCAACTTCACTGCTTCCTCCGCCAACATCCACAACCAGAAAGGGATCGATTATATCAGGTAATGAAGTACGCACGCCCATGACCGATATGGATGCTTCCTCATCTTTTGATAATGTTTTTACATTAAATCCTTCTGCCTCTGCCAGGTCCAGGAACTCATCGGCATTGGCGGCATTTCTCAGGGCAGCCGTGCCGCAGACTATTACATCAGAGACCCTGAATTTATCAAGGCACTTGCGGAAATCCCGAAGCGTTTCAATCCCTCTTTTTATGGCATCTTCATCCAGTCTTCCATTAGCGGCAAGACCCTGGCCCAACCTTACGTTGTTAAGTTTTGATACAAGGACATGGAGGCCATTATCCACAATTCGGACTACAGCCAGTCTGAATGTCTGAGAACCAAGATCAATCGCAGCTATCGTCTTTTTACGGGAACTAACTTCCATATTCAGGAAAGCCTCAGCATTCCAGCCTGCCTGTCGTGCCGGCACAGGCAGTGCAGGCGGTCATTTCGAGCAGAATAATATTTTTCAAGGATTCCGTAATCTGTAATCATAGCTGATTATAAGAATTTTTTCACTGTTGGGGTAAATATTCGGTAAATCCGTTATATCCTGCCTTGAAGCGGTTACCTTTTTCCGGGTTTCAAAGCTCACTCATTGCAGACCGGAGAGGCAGTGCAATCCGGCCCGCGACCAGAAACCCTGCAAAAGGCAAACCGCTTCTGCGGCAAGGAGCAGATAGCAACTCCAAGGCGCAGTGGAACACGGACGGTTTCACCGAATATTTACCTGTTGGGGTAAGAGTTCGTAATGGAGCTTATGAAAATGATTCTACTGTCCGTAAAGTCTAATGAAGCGTCCGGCACGGAAGAGTAATTTTAAAAGGCTCAATAGACCTTATTTATGAAACATAACATCCTGATAGTTGAAGACAATCAAAAACTGGCAGGCCTTTTTCAAGAGGCATTGGGTGCTGCGTATAATACACGTCTGGCTTTCAATTTGAAAAAGGCCAGGAACTCCCTAAAAGGTATCCACGGCCTTTTATTGGATCTGCAGCTTCCCGACGGCGAGGGGCTGAGTCTTATAGAGCCGGCCCGGCGGATAAATTATTCCTGTGTGATAATTGTGGTTACGGCTTATGGCAGCATCCAAAAAGCAGTCGAGGCGTTAAAATTGGGGGCCACGGACTTCCTGGAGAAGCCCGTTGATCTCGAGGCCCTTGTTCAACGCTTTCATGATCTGCTTCCCATGCGGGCAGTCAAAGACTTGGTGGCTGAATCATCCAAAATGCTTGAGATCCTGCAAATAGCAGACAGTGTAGCCTCCACGCCCTTCCCGGTTCTTATTACAGGAGAGACTGGGACCGGAAAGGAGGTGCTGGCCCGTTATATTCATCAGCGCAGCGGCCGGGGGAAATTCATAGGGCTTAATTGTGCAAGCGTGCCTCAGGAATTGGCCGATTCAATGCTTTTTGGTCATTTGAAAGGCAGCTTTACAGGGGCAATCGAGAACCGCAGAGGCCTTCTTTCAGTAGCCGAGGGGGGTACTCTTTTTTTGGACGAGATCGGAGAGTTGCCGCCTTCTCTTCAACCTAAGCTCTTGAGATTTTTAGACTCTGGTTGTTATCTGCCATTAGGCAGCAGCCAGGAATCAAGGAGTGATGCCCGGATAATCGCAGCAACAAACAAGGACCTGAAAAAGGCTGTAAAGGATGGCCTTTTCAGGAAAGACTTACTCTTTCGCCTTTCAGCTTTTCCTATTCATATCCCGTCCCTCAAAGAGAGAAGGGACGACATTTTTCCCCTGGCTGCCCATCATACTGAAAGGATAGAGCAACTGCTGGGCCGCAGCGTCTGTTTGTCAGATAGCGCAAAAGAACTTCTTCTGAGATATCATTTTCCAGGTAATGTAAGAGAACTTTTTAACTTACTGGATCGAACCGCAGTTCTGACAGGAGGCAAAATTACCGACAACTCCCTAAGACCTTTTTTAAGTCCTTCTCCTGAAGATGAGCCGGTGCCTGGTGATTTCTGGTCGGAAAGCAGGGGCCACGTCTTGAAAAAGGAAAAAGAACTCATAGGCGCAGCCCTGGCAGCGGCTCGCGGGAACAAGGCCGCTGCAGCCCGCGACCTTAAGATCAGCTATAAGACCCTTCTCAATAAAATGAAAAAATTGGGCCTATAAAGGCCAGCTCGCAACCGTTCGCTGTATCCGGCAGGAAATGAATAATATGACTATTGAGTTAGCTCCGCATCATATGCTGATTGTAACGGATTATTGGGTAATCATCCCTTGGAGCGACTCGCGGAAGTCCCATAGTTTTCCTGGCTTTTGCAGTACGGGAAACCCTGGCTCCGGAGCGCAGCGGAGGAGAACAGGGAGGGTCCCATGCTGCAAAAGTCTCAGAAAACAAGGGACGAGAGCATTGGAGGGACAAGGGATGATTACCCAATAATCAAAGACTATATATCGAAACGGAGCTAACTCAATAGCCATAATGAATAATTAGGCTGATTGACATAGGATGAGCAGGGCTGTACATTTGATAAAATTTTCGATCTGTCATATATTATACAATAATTCTTTATCCGGTTAGGAGAAAACAGAGGATGTTTGGGTTGGGGATGCCTGAGTTGCTGATAATTCTGGTTATAATTCTCGTCGTTTTTGGTGCCGGTAAGCTGCCACAAATCGGCGAGGGCCTTGGAAAGGGCATCAGCAACTTCAAAAAGTCTTTAAAGGAGAATAAAGAGGCCGGAGACGATATCAGCCAGGATGAAAAAAACAAATTGCCGTAGGGCCGTTATTAGCTTAGCTTCTGGACGCTGAAAATAACTCCGAAACAGATTTCCATACCCGATCCGTTCCATGAAGGCATCATCCTCAATCTATCAAGATAATCCAATCTGGCGTTTTTTTTCGTCGGTCCGTCTGGCAGTATTTCTCTTAATCACTCTTGCCGTAACCTCTATTGCCGGTACCTTAATACCCCAGAGAGAATCACTCCAATTCTATCTGGAAACATACGGCCCCAACTTTTTTCGGATTATAAAATCTCTCCATTTGTACGATACATATCATTCCTGGTGGTATCTGACCTTGCTCGGACTTTTCAGCACTAACCTGATAGTCTGTACCTTAAAGCGCTTGCCGTTTACCCTAAGGCTTTTCAGGAAAGACAACCTGTCCATGGATTCCGGGCGTCTGTTAAGGATGCCTTTTAAAAAGGACTGGGAAGTAAAAGAGGAACTGGATAATGATTCCATCCGGTCGATTATCTCGGCATTTAAGGATGTTGTCGGCAAGTTTCACGAACGTCCGGATACAGCAGACGGGGGCAGGCTGTTTTTGGAGGAGCGCGGAAAATGGAGCTACTGGGGCATATATTGCCTGCACGGCAGCATACTGATTATTTTTCTTGGCGCCCTTGTCGGGTTATTTATGGGGTTCAAGGGCAGCGTCATGTTACCGGAAGGGGAGACAATAGATCATATTGTGAATAAACAGACAGGAGAGCAAATACCTCTTGGTTTTTCCGTCCGTTGTGATCGTTTTGATATCTCCTTTTACGATAACGGCGCACCAAAAGAGTATCGATCCGACCTGACTGTGTTAAATGGCAATAAGGAAGTCGTACGTAAGTCCATCGTTGTTAATGATCCCTTAAAATACAGGGGTATCACTTTTTATCAGGCAAGCTATCGGGCTATTCCTGAAGTAACCGTTCGGGTCGCGGAGTCTGAGAGCACACAGCGCTTACTCACTATTTCCGCATTTCAAAAGACCTTGTGGCCGGAAGCACAATTGACCTTTGGCCTGATACAGTATCTGCCCAGCGTCCATGGAAGGCCTGCAGCCCAGATATGGATCGGAGACCGGGAAGGCCGTGAAGGTTCTTTATGGCTCCTGAAGGGAAATAAAAAGGAATTTAAAAAGGGGGAAAACTCGTATGGGATTTCCCTGGTTAATGCCAGGCAACGGTATCTGACCGGGCTGCAAATCAAGAAAGACCCTGGGGTATGGATAGTATGGTTGGGCTGTGCGTTCCTCATTATTGGTTTTACCGTAGTGTTCTGGGTCCCGCACAGACGCGTGTGGCTCTGGATAGGTCGCCGGGAGGGCAAGACTATTGTAATTTTGTCCGGTCAGACCAGCAAGAATAAATTGCAGTTTGAAAAAGACATCAGAGAGATCGAAAAGGCCTTGGATTCCAGATTAGGAGCACGGTAATGACCTTTTCCAGTTCATATTTTTTAAGTTTGACCACTTTTATATATCTGGGGGCCGCTGCGCTCTATTTGATACACTGGATCTTCAGGGTACAGAAGGTGGGATTACTGGCTACAATAGTTACGGCCGGAGGCCTTGTCATTCAGACAACAGGAATAATCCTCAGATGGGTAGAGTCTTACAAATTGGGATACGGGCATGCCCCGCTCTCAAACCTTTATGAGTCCCTGGTATTTTTTGCGTGGATGACGATCCTGGTTTACCTGGTTATGGAATGGCGGGTCAAGCGACGTGTGATCGGGGCCTTCGCAACTCCGTTCGCATCCCTTGCCATGGCCTATGCATCCTTTAGTCCTGAGATTGAAGATGAAATACAGCCCCTTATCCCAGCTCTTAAAAGCAATTGGCTCATTGCACACGTCGTTACGTGCTTCCTCGGATACGCCTCTTTTGCTGTTGCCTGCGGACTCGGCATTATGTACCTTTTCAAAAACAGATCCAGCGGGGATTCAACGGGGATCATGGGTATTATACCTGATTGCAAAGTCCTTGATGAGTTGATGCACCAGACAATAATCTTTGGTTTTCTCTGGTTGACCCTCGGCATAATTACAGGAGCCGTTTGGGCCAATGATGCCTGGGGTACGTATTGGAGCTGGGACCCAAAGGAGACGTGGTCATTGATAACCTGGTTTGTATATGCCACGGCACTGCATGCAAGGTTCGTCAGGGGCTGGGCCGGACGCAGGATCGCCTACTTATCGATAATAGGTTTTGTCTCAGTGATGTTTACATACTTCGGGGTGAATTTCCTGCTTTCAGGCCTGCATAGTTACGGATCACAATAATGATTCCGCTGAAAAAACCCGATCTGCGGCGCACAATAATAAATAATGTTGAATTAAGGTGTATGTCTCTTAAATCTTCTTCTCCAATTCAGCATTCAACATTCACAATTCGACATTGTCTATAAAGGGGTTTAAATGTTTGGCTTAGGAACACAAGAGCTGTTAATCATCCTGCTGATCGCCTTTTTTGTCTTTGGGGGCAAGAAGCTTCCGGAAATAGGGGCCGGGCTTGGAAAAGGCCTGAAGGCCTTCAAATCCGGTTTGAAGGACCTTGAAAATGAGGTCGATCCGGAAAAGCTTTTAGATGACAAATCCAGCAGCTCATCGGACACAGAAGGCAAGAAAAAGGTTTAGTGGCTCCACGGATTATACGTGGTCTCGTGTAATATGCCTTTCTTTACGCAAGCCATGATCCTGGCTGCAGGCCTGGGTACGCGCCTGCAGCCTATTTCACTTTATTTACCCAAGCCTTTATTTCCAGTATTAAACAGGCCTTTGCTCTACAGATTACTTTATCAGCTTGAGGAGGCGGGATTCAGGAAGGTTGTGATCAACTGCTTTCACCTTGCACATCTGGTGTTGGAGATGGCAGGATCTTATAAAGGCAAGGCTGAAATTATTACATTGATGGAACCATCACTGCTTGGAACCGGCGGGGCGATCAGAAATGCCCTGCCTCATATCTCAAAAAATGAACCCCTGCTGGTTATAAACGGAGATGTGGTAACAGATCTGGATCTGGCCCGGGTAATTAATCTGCACCGGCACCAAGGGGCTGTTGCATCGCTGGTGGTCCACAAGAGGGAGCCGTGGAACAACGTGGCTGTTGTGCCGGACGGAAGGGTCTCGGGTTTTAATTACAACGGGCCGGACGCCATGGCCTTTACCGGTATTTCCGTACTGGAACCGGAATTTATAAGGACTATTCCTGAAGATCGTCCCGGTTCTTTGATTGATATATTTAAGGCAGTAATTGATAAGGGCGGTCGTTTACAGGCATTAAGAGCTGATCAAATTGCCGGTCACTACATATGGGAGGATATCGGATCGCCCAGGAGGTATCTTTCCGTCCATAAAGTGCTTCTCGCAAATGAAAATAACATGTGCCTGGTTGGGAAGGGCACCGAATTGCCTGACGATCTCATGTGGAAAGACTGGGTCTCTATAGGACATAGAGTGAGCCTGGGATCCGGTGTCACTCTTTGCAGGACGGTGATCTGGGAGGGAAGCGATGTCCCTTCAGGCACAGTTCTTGAGGATTGTATTTTTACTCCCTATGGGAATATTGGTTCTTGATTAACCCTGCAGATGTCAGAGGAAAAAAATGGGCCAGCATGTACGTCAACATGTGGTGGTTCCATCCTGCAAATTTTCTTATCATGAAAAGCCCTTAGCTCTTCCATGAAAGACCCAACGCCTTTCCTTTCACAGGACAGCTACTGATGGTCAAAATACTCTTTCATGGCCTTGCGGCCCGCATTAATAAGTGCTTGCAGTCTTGCATCGCTCATATCGAACTCGGTAGTGCCATAGGACTTTGCCGGAAGACGGCAAATTTCTTTTTCGTGGGCTTCAATGGCAAGCCTGTCATGCGCGCTGGTCATGGTGTCTATAAGGCACCTGATACGCCGGATGGTTTTAAGACGCTTTATGTTATCGAGTAAACCGTCTCCTAAACTTTCTGAGCCTTCTTCAATTTCCGCCTCCCCGGAACCTTCGACAGGGAGTTTTTCATCAATCAGAAAACCGAGGTTCGGCACCTCGTCCGGATCGGTGTCCCCCATAATTTTGACTACCTCAGCATCTCGCGAGGTAAGCAAATCTATAGGAAAGTTTGAAAGGACTCCGCCGTCCACAAACGTATGTCCTGTTATGTCTTCACCAAGGTATGGTCCCCACTGTGCCTGCCACCTGACTTCCTGCCATACAAAAGGAATACTCATGGACATCCGCACGGCCCATTTAACAGGGCAGTCCGGGGCCGTTCTGTGGTTCAAAACCCGCATTTCCTTGGCCTCGGTGTCTGAAGCCACCATCGAAAGGTCACTTTCAGTACAATCCTGGAATTCCGACAGAGTTGTATGGCCGAGATTGCGACCTCCTGCATTCAGTTTCTCTGTAAGCCATTTAAGAAATTCATCGCCTGCATACAGGCCGCCTCTTTCGATAAAGGAGAACATTTCCCGGTAGGCATCGATTTTCATTAAAGCGTCGAATATGCGGTCATCTACCACTCCTTCCACCAGTTGGGGAATAAATGGGATGTCAACTTTTTTGAATATGGCATAGGTAAGGCTGTTATGAATATCCGGATCATCGAATTTCTTCGGGATATCCATGAAAGTTGAAAAACGGGGTTTTCCGTTTGGCAGTTTCTCATTAACTGCTTCCAGCATTTCCTCGGGTCCATAGCCCGCGGCCATGAGGGTGGCAGTTATTGCCCCTGCAGATGTTCCGATGAAACGTCTTGCGGTATGTCCTCGAGCAAAAAATTCCTGTAACGCACCGACAAACACCGAGCCCTTTGCTCCGCCACCTTCAAAAACGAGATCATATTGCATGATTCTTCCTCCTGAAGAAATTGAGTTAATTGCCTATTCAGGCAAAAGAGGGACATCTTTTCCCGAAAACCCCACAAGGTCCAAGAATCAATACCAAAATAGGTAGTTATGGTTAAAAACTCCGTAGGCGTTCGCAGGTTCAGAGTTACCTTTCTTTCGTTGACCCTTGAACCTCTGAACCAGTGATCTGAACAGCGTGGTTACCTGAAATACTCAACCAGGACCCGAGGATCATTGGTTCCTATGGCATCCACACCCATATCAACATAAGGCCTCAGGAGCTCCCGGTCATCAATATTCCATATAAACACCTTGAGGCCTTTCTCGTGGGCCATTTCGACTAATTCCCTGTCTACAAAAGTGTATTTCATCACCAGTGTGTCTGCAGATGCCTGGGTGGCAACACATGCATCCACAGGAGATCCCACAAGCAGCACGCCTGTTTTGATGCGGCTGTCCATTGCTTTTACAGTCTTTACGAGCCTGTGCCAAAATGAGATCACACAGGATTTATCGAACAAGTTGTTCCTGACTATCAAGTCGACGACCGATCCTTCCGTTCCCTCTTCCTTCAACTCAATGATCAGCATCACGCGTTTATCAATCAAGTCGATGACTTCCTGAAGAGTAGGTATTGCCTCACCTTTGCCCGCATCCAGCCTCTTGATTTCCTGTACGGAATAACCGCTGACCGGCCCTGTTCCATTTGTGGTCCGGTCCACGGTCGCGTCATGTATCACGACCAGCTCTTTGTCTTTGCTGAGATGGACGTCGATCTCGATCGCATCCACCCCGATATCGATGGCCCGCTTTATGGAAAGCAATGTATTCTCCGGCTCCAGGGCCGCGGCCCCGCGATGTCCTATTATAATCATTTGAATATCCCCTGAAAATCTCCTGATGTTGCTTTAGTGTTTCTTTTTTACCAACTTTGGATCGAACCCCAGGCACTCTCCAGCATGCTCGCACCAGTTGGCGCACCCCTGGTTGAGCCTGGGATTCTGTATGGTGTGACCACAGTTTGGGCAGCGTCGCCTGGCGTCGTCTTTGAAAAACTCCACCAGGAAACCGCATTTAACGCAAGGTATTTCAAAAATATCGCCAGGCTTCCAAAACGTGGTATCCTGCCCTGGGCACATTGTTTTAGCCATTTCTTTTCCCCATAAAATAGACTCGTCCTGTCCCGGCCAGGCTGGGATAGCCTGTCTCAATCTTCTTTCCATGTGATACATTGGCCAGGGCAGTTCTTGATGATCTCCTCTATCTCTTCTTCCGGGTATTCAGGCAGGTCAACCACTTCTATGTAGCCTGCTGCGTCGTTTCTTCTGAAGACCGTGGGACACAGCTCCAGACATGCCTCACAGTCCTCACATTCACCAAGATCAATGACCGGTATCTTCATGATCCAAAAACCCGTGATTGAAAATCCAAAATCATAACCCGCACCTATCTCTGCTTTATGATGTAATCATAGGCCGACAGGGCAGCCTTGGCCCCTTCACCTGCTGCAACAATGATCTGCTTGTAAGGAACGTCAGTCACATCCCCGCAGGCAAAAACCCCTGAAACACCAGTGTGACACTTTGAGTCTACCACGATCTCTCCTATACGATTGGTTTCCACAGTATCCATTACAAGCTCGGAGTTGGGGAGCAGGCCAATTTCAACAATGACTCCCTGTACATTGAGCCTCTTTTTCTCTCCGGTCTCCAGCGACTCGATCTCAATCCCCTCAACTGCCGACTTACCTTCAACCCGGAGTATCTTGTATTTGGTAAAGATCTCCACCTTTGGCGAACTCATAACCTTGTCTCGAATGATTTCATCACCGGTAATGGGCGTCAGAGAGACCATGTACACCTTCCGGGCAACTTTCATAAGGTCAATGACCGCCTCAAGGGCCGAGTTCCCTCCGCCCATTACCGCCACGTCAAGGTCTGCAAACAGTGGGGCATCGCAAGTGGAGCAGTAGGTTACCCCCATGCCGATCAATTCCTTTTCCCCGGGCACATTGAGCGGCCGGGGACGCTTTCCTGCGGCGATGATCACCGTCTTGGCAAGATATTGCTTCCCGTCGTTTGTGATGACCTTTTTTATCTTCCCGGTCAACTTCAGGGCCTTCACCTCAACCCCCACGAGTTTTTCCACATTGTACTTCTCCACGTGCTCTTCAAACTTTGCGATCAGATCGGCGGTCTCCACCTGGCTGAAACCCATGTAGTTATCTACATCGTAAGTCCAGGCCACCTGCCCCCCGATATCTCTGCTTACGAGAAGGGTCTTGAGGACCTTTCTGGCAGCATATATTGCGGCACTCAGGCCGGCCGGGCCGCCTCCAATAATGATCACGTCGTAAAGGGGGGCAACCTCCCCTTTCTCGGCCAGCCCAAGTTTCTGGCTCAACTCACCGCTGGCCTCCAGGTGAACCAGATCACTGTATCCTCCGACCGGTTCATCTCCGATCAGGATCTGCGGGAGAGAGCCGCTGCCGGCCTTCTCTTTCATCTCCTTCCAGTCACTTGACTCCGGCCGGACCTCAATTTCTTCGTAACTGATCCCTTTTTCCGCCAGGAATGACTTTGCCTTGGCGCAAAAAGGGCAACCGTCTGTGGTATAGATGGTTACGCTGGCCATAATCACCTCCTGGCTGCTTATTCAATCTTTGAACTTTGTTTAAGACAGCTCAAGGCCTGCTCAAGGCGACTGCGGTCAAATCCAACCATCACTTCGTTGCACACTAATATTACAGGCACCCTGAGAGCACCGCCGGATATTTTCTTCATCTCCTTCAGGGCGTCCTTATCACTTTTGACATCATAAGCAGTAAACGGCACTCCTTTTTTCGAAAGAAACTCCTTCGCCATCTTGCAATAGGGGCATGCGGGGGTCGAATAGATCTTTACTTCTTGATTCATGATCACTCCTTTTTTAACCAACCTGAAACGAGGAGTCATTTCACTCCAGTTGCCAAGAGTTTTTTCTGCAACCCGGATAGAAATCTGATATGCCCCATTTCCTCTTTTATGATCTTGTCGATTTTGTCCTTTCCAAATTTTGTCGGAACCAATTCCTTCATTCCCAAGTAAAAGACGATCGATTCCTTTTCAAGACCGATGGCTGCCTTAAGGATCTTTCTTATCTTTTCTTGTTCAATCAAATCCCCGGACAGTATGAAATTCTCCTCTTCCTCCTTGCCAAACACCTGGAAATCCGCCAGCGCTCGCAGATACAGAGCTGCTTCTCCTTCCGGATCGAAAACTGTAGGTTCTCGTTCCTCATCTGCCAGATCGGCCCTCATGGATGCAAAAACCTTTTCATGTTCGGCTTCCATGGCGGCGAGATCGAGAAAGAGGGAATGGACTGAGGCATCTGATATATTTTCAGCCGCCTCGCGGTAAAATCTCACCCCGTTTCTTTCAATTTGTTCCGCTATTTCAAATACTTCATCTGCATTAAAATCGTAACTCATAGTATACTCCATTCCTCTTGAGCCTTTTGCAAAACTCCGTCTTTGGTCAGAACTTTTGTTCCTGCGACCCCAAATTAACGACTCGACCACTTAACGACTTTATGACCTACAGGCGTGTATCAACGTGGCCTGGTCCTCCGCACTCCGGCGTGTAACATGTAACATTCCCAAAATCGCACTTCTCGCCGCATGAAGGACAAATGTCCGGCGGCACTGCCGCTGTAATGAGAAAGCCGCACCTTGAGCATTTCCAGTAAGTCTGGTTGCACTGAGGACAGATGTCTCCCGCGAATCTGCCTGAAGCTGTATAACCGCAATGAGCACACACCCATTCTTTCTCTTTATTTTCCATATTTTCCTCCTTATGACAATTTTTGTTACGTCGTCCGTAAGCGTTCATAGGTTCAGAGTTCACAGAATATTTACAGTTCACCTTGTTGAATTTCCCGAAGGAACCTTGTTTAACAGGGTGAACCGTTCGGGACTACCTTTCTTTCGTTAACCTTGTTAGTATGCTATCAAATACTTGATGAAACCTCGGATGGTAGCGCGCCTGTCAATCTAACCCAAACTAACCATCGATCAGCCTAATGACAAGTACGAGCAGGAAGCGGATAGAGTAGCCGAACAGATTATGAACATGTCTGATCAATTGTTAGGGATGAAACCTGACACTTTTCAAAAGGTGCCTTGTGCAAGTGTGATGGTACCGTGGAGGCTATAGATATTCCCTGGCCCGGTTATTCGGATTTTGAAAAGCTTACCATATACCTGATCCTGAAAATGAACCGCTTGTCCGGCAACGTGTAACTGGATTTGAAAGATCAGAAGAGAGAGGAGTTGTATTGGAGACATGGCTTGATAGCTTTGGATACTATTTATAGAGATGTCAGGCACAACTTGCCAAGAGAACCTTGATGAATATCGAAAAAACAAAAAATGAAATGAAAAAGATCAACTTGGCCATGACCTTTTATGGAGGGGTTTCTCTTGCCGTTTTTGAGGCCGGAGTGGCGGAGGAATTTCTTCGCTTTCTTCAATTCTGCAGGGAAAGAAGACACCAGCACGAGGACCTTAATAATCTGGACATAAATGTCCGTGTTATTTCTGGAACATCAGCAGGCGGGCTGGCTGCGATACTTCTCTCTTCCGCTCTGGTAAACTCGGAGGATCCTTCACGCCATATCCGGGAAATGCGCAGGATATGGTTCGATGTGGCGGACCTGTCCACTATCCGGTACCGGCGAGGCCAGAAAGTACGTTCTCTCCTGAATAATGATATTCTTGAGGACGAGGTCATCCGTTTTCTTAAGCTCAAGGAAGGTAAGAATGGATTGTCTGAAGACCTCAAGATACTCATCACCGCAACCAACATGCAGGGTTTCTTTGATGCGGTCCCTGTGGAGCATGACTTCACAGCTACCAAGAAATTTGCCGAAAGGGCATTCTCTACCACCAGACATACCGAGGTTTTTGTCTTTTCTGAAAAGGACATAAAAGACGAAGATCGGCAGGTTCAGGAAAGGATCGCCAAGGCTGCGCGAATCACATCCACCTTCCCTGTTGCATTTCCTCCACAATTTACGCTGAGCCCGAGCTTTTCAAAAGAAAACATCCAGTGGTATAAAGAAACCGGGAGAAGGGATAAACCTCTCCACTTCTGGTATTTCGACGGCGGAGTTTTGGATAACAAACCCCTCGGACATGCCATTGACCACATGCAGTCAAGTCGCCATGAAGGAGACTGGTGGTACTTCTTTGTGGAGCCCAAACCCCAGAGCTATCAAAGAAGGCATCCGGAATGGGCAACAGACCCCGACACCCCTCCGGATCCGGCAGAGACGGTAATGGCAGTGCTGGAGGCCCGGGGAGCGGAAACGATCTATCATGACCTCAGACGTATCCAGAAGATCAACCATCAGCTTATGCAGATCAAGCGTCTTCTTGAAGATGTCTGGGAACTTCTCGATTCTTCCAGGCTTTCCGGTTCCCTGTTTGAAACCTTCAAAGATAATGTCCTAACCTCGCGCCTTCACCGCTTCTTGCCCGATTATCTAAAATGTATCACCCTGATCCGCTACCTGTTTATAAGGAAAAATCTCCTTTCTCAGGAAGAGAAAGATCGCCTTAAGGAAAAGCAGGAACTTATTCTGTCCGAAATCCCTCCCCTGGACCTTCCAAGGACATTCGCAGACAGCCTCTATGATAAAACGATCAAAAAAATTCTTTCGTCCGATATGATCAAACAACTGAAAGAAGACCAAGAGATCCGGAAGGTCCTTAAAGACTTTGATAAAAAAGCTGCAGCAATAAAAGAAGCCCAGTTACTCTTCAGGCAAATAGCCTTTTGGGTGGAGCGCGACCATAAGAAAGACCAAAAAATATCTAATAGGACATGGAAGAGGTTTAAAGAATCGGAAGCAGCCCTTGAAAAGGCCTTGAGCAAGGCAAATGGGGCATTTCAGAATTTTATGAAAAGGCTGAAGGAGGTCATCAAGGATGACCAGATCTTGGCCAAGATCAAGTGTTATGTCCTTCTCAATGAGGCAGTTCACGCTGCAGGCGGCCTGGAAACCCGAGAACGATTAAACCACTACCTGCTGAAAGCAGGTAGATTTCTTATACGACTGAAAGTCTAACATGGTTCAATCTTTAGTCATTAGCAATAGTGAAGGCCTCTTTAGGGCTCGCCTTTTCTTGGCTTGCAATATAAGCGGCTATCATTTTTTCTGTAACATTCCCAACTGTTGCACAAAAATAGCCGCGAGCCCAAAGATGCCTTCCCCAATATCTCTTACGCAAATGCGGAAATTCTTGCTGAATCAGTCGAGAACTTCGTCCTTTCACATATTGAACTATCTTGCTCGGAGCAAGTTCTGGAGGACATGAAACATGCAGATGAACATGATCCCTGCTAACATGACCATTAAGAATTGTAATATTGCGGGCCTCACAAGTCTGACGGATTATCTCCCTGGTTCTAAAAGCCACTTCTCCTTTCAAAACATGATAACGATATTTCGTAACCCATACGAAATGATACTGGATATCATAGATCGTGTGAGGCCCCTTGCGATATTCTTTGCTTATGGCGATAACCTCCCATGAGCAAGTTTACCACGATCCCTTAACTGCTGAAGCCTTTCGCCTGAAAGGCGAAGGTTTTAGACCTGGCGCATGGAAAAATAAAAGTAATAAAAATCTACAATGATATCAAAGAATATGGTGAGCTTGCCGGGGCAAAACTTGCCAATTTTGCTGGCTTTCTTGACAGGAGATGGCGGAAACATGACTACTTGATGGGTCTTATAAATACCCGCGAGATGCTAAAAGGCAGATTATGCGAAGTAATCCCTTCCGATGATTTCTGGAAGGATTACGAAGATTGGCGATCCAAATCCGAGGGAAATTTTGATCAAGAGTATTCCCTTACCTCTAAAGACATACTGAAAGACCATGAAAAGGAACTCGAAAGCCTTCCTGCCGGTAAAGTAATTGCCGACATTAACGCAGTTCTTCATTCATCAAAGGTGATTATTCAAAAATCAAAAAGTAAGTTTTTTTCCATTCTCAGGGCCATAAAAGTGCAGTGGATACTCCCTGTTATACAGGGCATCCTCTGGCTCTTCAGACAGGCCACAGCAGGCAGCCCGACAGAAAAGAAACGGATGGGGCCTCACTCCCTGGCTGTTTTCAAAAAGAAAAGCAGGCAGTATATCGGGTTTATTCTTATTGGAATCCTCCTTGGTCTTCTCCTCTCTTTTTTCCTGCCCGACTTTTTGGGGAATTTTGCAGACTGGATATTGAAGCAACTGATACCGGACTAGATGAGGCCACCATCTGTAACTTTAGAAACTACATTGGCTGCATAGGATTGGCCGATTACCTGCTTGGAGAAACCAGCAAACAATTTGAACAAAAAGGGCTTACTGCAAGAACTGCACTTGACTGATCTTTTGCAGCGCTTGAGACAAACTATAGTAAATTCAGCTAGTTGTGGGGACATGTCATAACTTCTCAATAATCCAGGGATAGTTTTGTGTGTACGATATCATAGACTGCCTCAAGGGCCTCTTCGAGCCTTTCCGGTTTCGGGCCGCCTGCCTGCGCCATTTCAGGGCGCCCTCCTCCGCTTCCGCCGATTATCCGGGCTACCTGTTTGATCATATTTCCTGCATGCAGCCGGTCAGTGAGATCTTTGGTTACAAGGACCAGTAGCAGGGCCTTGCCGTCGGCCCGCGATCCTATCACTATGACCCCCGAACCAATCTTATCCCTGAGCCTGTCTCCCAGGTCCCTCAGGGACCTGACGTTTTCTGCTTCAACTCGTGCAGAGAGTACCTTAATGTGGTTAATTTCCCGGGTCCCGGATAACAACTTATCCAGCCCCTGCGTGGCGCGGACCTTTTTAGCCTGCTGGAGCTGCTTCTCCAGGTCCTTTGTCATCTCAAGGAGTCTTGCAACCTTTTTGGAAGCCTCCCATCTGGGGCACTTCAGTTGAAAGGTGATGATGGAAACCGCTTCTTCCAATTCATGCACAAAGTCCAAAGCGGTTTGGGCGGTACAGGCCTCAAGCCTCCGCATTCCCGAAGCCACACTGGATTCGCTGATGATCTTGAAAAGACCTATTTGCCCTGTACGGGAAACGTGGGTACCGCCACAGAGTTCCTTGCTGAAATCCGGGACACTCACCAGGCGAACAGTCTCTCCGTACTTTTCCCCGAACAGGGCCATTGCATCACAGGCCATGGCCTCTTTATAGGAAAGGATCTCTGTTTTGACTTCTCTGTCCTCTCTGATCTGTTCATTTACCAGGTCTTCAACCTCTCTGATCTCATCCGGTGTCAAGGCAGAAAAGTGGGTAAAATCAAAACGCAGCCTGTCCGGGGCTACCATGGAGCCCGCCTGCTTCACATGTTCTCCAAGGACTTGCCTGAGGGCACTGTGGAGAAGGTGGGTGGCGGTGTGGTTGCGGGCAGTATCTTTTCTGAGATTCTCTGACACCTCAAGCTTTATGGAATCTCCTGACTCCAGATAACCATGTCTTACCTCTATACTGTGTACTATGAGGTCTCCCTTGTGGAAGGTGTCTATTACTTCGGCCCTGCCCGAAGGCCCTTCCACCCAACCCCTGTCACCTACCTGGCCGCCTGACTCCGCATAAAATGGCGTTTCCGCGGCAATGAGCTCTCCGCACCATCCGGCTGGAGCTCGCTGGATCGGCCGGCCCTGCTTTAAAAGGGCAAGAATCTCTGATTTGTGGGATGTGGTATCATACCCTATGAATCTGTTACCCAGATTTGAACTCAACAACTCCCTGTATACCTGCGGCAATTCTTCAGTAACCGTATCATGGCGCGCCTTTCTCGACCGCTCCCTCTGCTCTGACCGGGCTCGTTCATAACCATCCCGGTCAAGCCCCATATCCTCTTCCCTGGCCACATCAAGGAGTATATCTACAGGTAAGCCATAGGTGTCATGGAGCTTAAAGGCAAAATTCCCTGAGATTTGGGTCTTGTGTTCCTTCTTGAGTTTGGCTATCTCCTCGTCAAGAAAGCGCAGCCCAAATTCAAGTGTCTCTGCAAAGCGGGACTCCTCGTGGTCTATGACCTTCCCCAGAAATGCCGAGGCCTTTTTCAGTTCCGGATAGGTCTCACCCATTTCCCTGACAACGACGTCAGCCACAGAACTTATGAAGGGATCCTTAAGCCCGATGACTTTTCCGTATCGGACTGCCCTGCGGATAATACGCCTTAATACATATCCCCTTCCCTCATTGGAGGGGATGAGTCCATCCGCGATCAAAAAGGTACTGGCCCTTGTATGGTCAGCTATGACCTTAATCGCCACGTCTGATTGCCTGTCTTTGCCGTAGGTCCGGCCTGACAGCTCTTCTATGCATGCTATCAGGCCTGCGAAGATGTCGGTATCGTAATTACTCTGCCTCCCCTGGCATATCGCGGCCATGCGTTCAAGCCCCAGACCGGTATCGATACACGGAGTTGGGAGGGGGGTCATTCTGCCGGATTCATCCCGGAAGAACTGCATGAACACCAGGTTCCAGAGTTCAAGAAAGCGATCGCAGTCACAGCCCACTTTGCAGTCCGGCCTGCCACAACCTACATCCGGTCCCTGATCGACGAGTATCTCCGAGCAGGGTCCACAGGGCCCGGTATCACCCATGGCCCAGAAATTGTCTTCTTCCCCGAGGCGAACCACACGATCAGGGGAAATGCCGGTTATCTCAGGCCAGAATTTTGCCGCTTCGTCATCTTCCCGGAATACCGTGACCCACAGATCTTCTACAGGCAGCTCGATTTCTTTTGTAAGGAAATCCCAGGCAAAGGAAATTGCCTCTCTTTTGAAGTAGTCCCCAAAGGAAAAATTTCCCAGCATTTCAAAAAAAGTATGGTGACGGGCGGTGTATCCAACGTTTTCAAGATCGTTGTGTTTGCCTCCGGCCCTCACGCATTTCTGGCAAGAGGCCGCGCGCGTATAAGACCTTGTCTCTTCGCCAAGAAATACCTTCTTGAACTGTACCATGCCTGAATTCGTGAAGAGGAGTGAAGGGTCTTCCGCCGGGATTAGCGGGGAACTTGGGATTATCTCGCTGCCATTTCTTGAAAAGAAATCTAAAAAGAGACTGCGAATCTGCTTACCGGACAACTTCTTCATGGGCAGAGCCTGTTTAGATTTTTGGATCTGTATGGTCAAGAACTACTCAAAGTTAATCACGAAAACACGAAGGTACGAAAACACGAAACAAGACATAAAAAAAGATGAACGTCCAACATCGAACATCGAACGTCCAACATCGAATGAAAAACGAATATCCAATACCGAACATTCAACGGCTATTTTTGTATGTTAGCCATTTAGGTTAAAGGCTGAGGTATACTGATATACGGTCTCCTGCAATAATTAGCCGCCTTTCTTCCAGATCATAAGTCTTTTCCCCCATTCAACATTCGATGTTGGACGTTCGATGTTCGATGTTCATCTTTTAGCTGTTCATTAGTCCATCCAATAGAAATCAGACGGATTCCTCGACCTGCTCCTGAAGCCCGGGTTTTTTAAGCTCGTATGCCTCCCTCACCTGCTGCTCTATTCGGTCTGCAACATCCGGATGGGCCTTCAGAAAGGTCCGCACATTTTCACGACCTTGCCCAAGTCTTTCACCATCGTATGAATACCATGCACCGCTTTTTTCGATTATATCCACTGCCGCGGCCAGGTCGATCAGGGAGCCTTCCCTGGAAATTCCTTCACCGTAGAATATATCAAACTCGGCGGTTTTGAACGGAGGAGCTATCTTGTTTTTGACTATCTTTACCCTGGTCCGGTTTCCGATAAGGTCCGCCCCTTCCTTGATAGAAGCTATACGCCTTATGTCCATCCTCATGGTTGAATAGAACTTGAGGGCATTTCCACCTGTTGTGGTCTCGGGACTGCCGAACATCACCCCTATTTTCATGCGGATCTGGTTTATGAAGATCAGAGCGGTCTTGGTGCGATTGATATTGGCCGTGAGTTTCCTGAGGGCCTGAGACATCAGCCGGGCCTGAAGGCCCATATGCTGATCTCCCATTTCACCTTCTATCTCCGCCTTTGGGACCAGGGCAGCCACGGAATCCACTGCTATGATATCCACTGCTCCACTGCGCACCAGGGCATCAACTATTTCGAGCGCCTGCTCACCATAATCCGGCTGAGAGATCAGGAGGTCGTCGGTATTTACGCCAAGCTTGCCGGCATATACCGGGTCCATGGCATGTTCTGCATCAACAAAGGCAGCTATGCCACCCTGCTTCTGGGCTTCGGCGATCAGGTGCAGGGCCAGGGTGGTCTTTCCTGAAGACTCAGGGCCGAATACCTCTGTTATCCTGCCCCGAGGTATGCCTCCAACACCGGTTGCCAGGTCAATCGCAATGGAGCCCGTTGGAATTACAGCGATATCTTCCACACCTCCTCGGTCCCCAAGCCTCATTACGGCTCCTTTCCCAAACTGTTTCTGTATTTGGGTAATGGCTATATCTACCGCCCTTTCTTTATCTTTCCTGGTCGGCTCAGACATACTGTCCTCCTGGTGAAAATGATCTGGCAATCGAGTACCAAAACGAATCATAACTTACTTACCAGCGCCTGTCCATCATCCTCATCAAGTTCAATAAGTATTTCCGCATGCATAATCACCGAAATGGCTGATTAAGCAAGATTTAAGCCAAGAAAAAAGTAAATATCCGGTGAACCCGTGACCCTACATAACCGTTCACTGGAAGGGGATATTTCTTTTCACTTCACACTTCAGCCCCTTGTTTTCTTAAGGCTTTTGACATGGGGGAGTCTTGCCCCCTCCCCGTTCTCCTTCGCTGCGCTCAGGAGCCGGGGTTTCCCCACAGCAAAAGCCAAGAAAACTACGGGGGCTTCCGTTAAACTGTTCAAAGAAATATCCCCTTCCCGTGAACGGTTGCCATCCGTGCCCTGCCGCAGGAGCGGTTTGCCTTTTGCAGGGTTTCGATCGCGGGCCGGATTGCACCGCCTCTGGTAAGGGCAACGAATTAGCTTTGAAACCCGGAAAAAGGTAACCGGTTCAAGGCAGGATATAACGGGTTCATAAGAGTATTTACAGAAAAAATTGGGTGGCCTTGTCGAACCCATTGAGGTGATCAAAATACCTCTTTAGTCAACTGGATAAAACTTATATTACAGGGAATCAAAGGAATCCGCGCCAAGAGGGATGACAGCCCCACAGCCACCTTCAACAAAGTCCTTACCCCAGCTCTTTTTGAAGAGGCCTATGGCTTCCTCTCCGGTACAGTGGCTCGGAGCGACCTTCTCTACACCGAGATCCTTCAGTCCCTGGATGATTTCGCGAATTCGGGTGGTGGATGTCCCGGCGAGATGAAATCCTCCAACCACCATGTAAATATCTTTTTTGAGCAGGTCCTTCGCCTTCTCAACTATGTGTACTATGCCTGGATGCGCACAACCTGTTATAATAACAAGATTTTTTGGAGTTTCCAGGATCAGGCTCTGCTCTCTGATCCATTCGCCCATCTCCCCTGTTGAGTAAACATGGGGTAAAAGCTGTGCCGGTTTACCCACTTTTCTGACATGCGCTCCGGTGTCCTGAATTGCCTGGATGAATGAAACAGGAAAGGACTCTGGCAGGTACACTGTAACCTTTGGATTGCGCCGGAGAAATCTCTCCAGACCACCACAGTGATCCGCATGGATGTGAGAAAGGACCACTGCACTGACTGTTCCTGGATCAATACCCAAGCCTTTCATATTGGAAAGGAGAATATCCCCGTCACTGCCAGTATCAAAGAGGATAGTCTGCTGGAAGCCTTCAATCAGGCACGCAAAACCCCAGCCGGTCCGGAGGTTTGTGGCATAAGGTATGTTGTTGAAGACAACAGTGAGTCGATAAGAAGGATATCCTTCAGCGGCCTCAAGCCCTGAACAGGCTGTAGTGCCAATCAGTACGGATCCTGCCATTATTATAGATGTTTCCAAAAGACTCATCACTATTCCCCCCGAAGGCCTCTAATAAACCCGTGACACAGTCACTCTTAAGCCTTATGGATATCACTCTTTTCCCTCCGGTATTGTGTCAATAGAGGCGAATTTGGGTTCATGAAGCGGCAGAAGTATATCGGCCATATCTCTGACTTTTAGCACTATGTCATATGCCTCGTATACATTGACATGGGTCCCGGGCGGGATAACATCCATCTCCATTGCCGTTATCTCTTTTGGGGGATAGAAGTTTTCCATGATTATACAGAATCCTGTTATGGCCGCTTTCCCTTGAGAGGTATCTATCAGTACCGTTAACCCTCCCTCTGTATGAGCCGGCGTATGGATGACACGGATTCCCGGAAGGATTTCCTCATCTCCGGTTAACGTTTTGATCTGTCCGGCCTCTTCCACGTCCAGGATATAGTCTTCCAGATATCGGAAATCCAAAGGATGGGGATTGTGTATCCGCTCCAGTTCTTTCTCATGTACGTAGAATGTGGCGTTAGTGCACTTGTAGTCGTTTTCGCAATGATCATTATGCAAATGGGTATGGATAACGATGTCGATAGCCTCCGGAGTCAGGCCCCAGAGGCCCAGACCTTCCTCAAATTTATAGATCTTTCCTCCAATAGATCTTTCTCTATCCTCAGTCTGCAGCGGACTCATTTCTCCCGTATCTACCAGGACCTTCCGGTCGCCGCCTTCCAGATACCAGCAATAGATAGGTATGGTATAAGGTTGTCCATAGCCATGTTGATAGGTCATCATACCTTTATCAAAGATCTTTGTTCCCATTACAATGGGATGTATCTTGTACTGGCTCATGATTCACCTCTATGGTCCCTGATTCTGTGGAAAGGAATCCTTTTTTGCTATAATTTGATTATACAATTCTCGTTACAGAGTCAATAAATTAATTCCGCACCTATGCTCCTTTTTTATAGAATTAGAAATCCGTTTTCCTGCTTTTTACGGACGATTAAAGCCATCTGGTTCCAAAAAATAATTTTATACCGTCCAAAATTTAAGGCAGGAAGTTGGAGCTGATGGACAATTGAAATCAAAGATATTTTTATCTAACAATTGTAAATACTTGCTGAACCCGTTATATCCTGCCTTGAAGCGGTTACCTTTTTACGGGTTTCAAAGCTCACTCATCGCAGACCGGAGAGACAGTGCAATCCGGCCCGCTACCCAAAACCCTGCAAAAGGCAAACCGCTCCTGCGGCAGGGCACGGATGGCAACTCTCACAGTGGCCACGGGAGCGAAGAACCAGAAAAATGCGTCGAATGCCTTGAAGATCTTAAGGCCTATCATAGAGAAAGGCATCGTGATACAATATAAACTATATCGGCATCACCAACAGGAAAGGGAGGGGGTACCCTGCGCGCCGCGCCGGGAGACCCGGGAAGCTCCTGGGCCATCGGGTCCAAAATCCTGCTCCTGATCGAGGATGTGTGAGAGGACAAAACGTATGAAGGAAGAGCAACGATATTTTCTCACCGACTACGACCTCCATCTCCTCATCGAAGGGAGGCACTATCGTGCCTGGGAGAAGCTCGGTGCCCATCCTGCTGAAGTGGACGGCGAAAGAGGAACCTGGTTCGCGGTATGGGCACCCAATGCCCGAGACGTCTCCGTCGTCGGCGACTTCAACGGCTGGAAGGCAGGGACGCACCCCCTCAGGAGTCGCGGTGACGCCGGCATCTGGGAGGGATTCATCCCCGGAGTGGACAAGGGGGCACTCTATAAGTACGCGATTACATCTAATGCCAACGGGCATCGGGGCGACAAGGCGGATCCCTATGCCTTCGCGTGTGAGATAAGGCCGCAAAGCGCCTCCATGGTATGGGATCTGTCGGGATACGAGTGGGGCGATCAGGATTGGCTGGCGGAACGGGGGCGCCGCCATGCGCTCGATGCGCCGATGGCAATCTATGAAGTCCATCTCGGTTCCTGGATGCGGAATCCAGAGGAGGGAAACCGCTGGCTCACCTATCGCGAACTCGCCCCGAAACTCGCAGAATACGTCAGAAAGATGGGGTTTACCCATGTGGAACTCCTCCCGGTGAGTGAACATCCCCTGGATGCGTCCTGGGGTTACCAGACAATCGGATACTTTGCTCCCACCAGCCGCTTCGGAACCCCTCAGGATTTTATGTATTTCGTGGATGTCTTCCACCAGAACGGGATTGGGGTGATCCTCGATTGGGTTCCGGCCCATTTTCCCCGGGATGGGCACGGCCTCGGATTCTTCGACGGCACGCACCTTTACGAGCATGCGGACCCCCGCAAGGGAGAGCATCGGGACTGGGGAACGTTCATCTTCAACTACGGTCGCCGGGAGGTAAGCAACTTTCTCCTGACGAACGCCCTGTTCTGGCTCGAGGTCTATCATATCGACGGGCTTCGGGTGGATGCCGTGGCGTCCATGTTGTATCTCGACTATTCCCGGAAAGAGGGAGAGTGGATCCCCAACGAGTACGGCGGGCGGGAGAACCTCGAAGCCGTGGCCTTCCTCAAACGCTTCAACGAGCTCGTCTACGAGCGGTATCCCGACGTGATCACCGTGGCCGAGGAATCGACCTCATGGCCCATGGTATCCCGGCCGACATATCTGGGAGGGCTTGGGTTCGGGTTTAAGTGGAACATGGGGTGGATGCACGACACCCTGCTCTATTTCTCAAAGGATCCGGTCTACCGGAAGTATCACCACAACACCATCACCTTCAGCCTCCTTTACGCATTCAATGAAAACTTCATCCTGCCCTTTTCCCATGATGAAGTCGTCCATGGCAAAGGGTCCATGATCGGAAAGATGCCCGGAGACGACTGGCAGAAATTTGCGAACCTGAGGCTCCTCTATGGTTATATGTATCTGCATCCCGGCAAGAAACTCCTCTTTATGGGAGACGAATTCGGTCAGTGGGCGGAATGGAACTACGATGCGAGCCTGGAGTGGCATCTCCTCCAGTACGACCCTCACCAGGGACTCCAGCGATGGGTTCGGGATCTCAACACCTTTCTCAGAGGCAAGCGGGCCCTGTTCGAGCAGGACTTCGAGCCGGCCGGATTTGCCTGGATCGACTGCCACGACAGCCAGCAGAGTGTCCTGAGTTTTCTCCGGCAGGGCCGGGACCCAGGGGATATCATCGTCTGTGCCTGCAATTTCACCCCTGTACCCAGGCACAACTACCGGCTCGGAGTACCCCTGGGGGGCTGGTGGAAGGAGGCCATCAACAGTGACGCACCCCTTTACGGGGGAAGCGGGCAGGGGAATATGGAGAGGGTCCCCGCCAGTCCCGTGGCATCTCACGGCCATTATCATTCCTTGAACATCACGCTGCCTCCCCTGGGAATCGTTGTGTTTCATCCCGCCGATGACTGACAGGAAATCGCTTTTTTGCAATTCGGGCCGAAGAGGCGCCCCACAGACACCACACACTGACTTCTATGGTACTGCCAGAATTGGACAATATCCGTTTGATGCGTTAAGTTTTTACCGGAACTGAAGTACATATTCGGTGAACCCGTGGTTCACAGAATATGTACGAACTGAAGAACTGCTTGAACAGATCGAGTAAAAAGAGGTGTAAAACATAATGTCACTTACTTGCGATTCCTCGGTATTCGTAAAAATTCCATGTTATTTTACCGGAAAACTCGTGCTTGATACGGACAGGGAAAGGATCAGGCAGAAAATGGGCCCGTTTCTGACGGAGGAGCTCGGCTACAGGATCTCTGACTTCCAGTTGGACCGGGAGATCCTGTTAGAGATAGACAGCCGGAAAGTAATCTCCCTTGCGGATCTGGTGGTGCATATTGACGGTCGCTTTCTCATGGTTATCAGGGGCGGACCGGGTTCTGTAGTTACCCGGGAATCGGGTACTATTGCGATAGCCCGGCTCCTTGAGCCTGATTACATAATACCCTGGGCGGTCCAGGCCAGCCTTTTTGAAGCTGCCCTGCTGGATGTCCGGAAGAAAAGGGCGGTCGCCTATGGCTGGGATGCAATACCTTCCAGGTCCAGGCTCCTTAAAATGACTTCTGACTGGCCTCCTCCAAAGCTCCCTGAAAAGCGCATACCAGTGGAACGTCAGATTCTATACTCCTACGATACACACGGGTGAAAGAACCGTTTAGAGACGTCAGGTGACGTCTTAATATGCAAATAGTCGGAATCAAGGTGTCCTGGTTTCCCGCCGTACTCTCAGGTCTCCTGTTGAGTGTCTGCTTTCCGCCTTTTTCCTGTTTTCCTGTAGCTGCATTTGCCCTTGCGCCCTTGATAGAGGCCGTATGGGGCAGGGAATGGCGCTATGCGGGCCGGATGGGATTTCTGGCCGGTATTGTCCATTTCGGCACACTCCTGTGGTGGATATCGCCTACCATTTCTCAATATGGGAATCTGTCTGATTGGGTTGCGTGGCCAGTGTTCGGGTTACTGATGTGCTATCTCGCTGTTTATCCTGCCATCTGGTCCGGCCTTACAGGTTATTGGACTGCCGGCAGGTCCCGCCTGCCTTCATCGCTTGCCCTTGCCGGAACCTGGACTCTGCTTGAATGGACCAGGGGCCATGCCTTGAGCGGATTTCCATGGGGATATCTGGCCTACACTCTGGAACCTGTTCCATCCATGATCCAGACAGCAGAGATTTGGGGGCCTTACGGGCTTACTTTTTTGATTGTTTTGCTGAACGTACTGATCTGGAAGTTTTGCAAGTGCATTCTGAATGCAGGCACAGAGGATTCGGCCTTTTCGCAGAGCAGGCGTGTAGGCCTGACGCAACTATGCCTGTTTCTGGCCTGCCTGGTGTGTTTGTGGTTTTTCGGCAAATGGCGTATGGTGGAGGTTGCTCATAATGATGATCGACTCCCTGAGCTCGCGGTTGCTGCCATACAGGGTGCGATTCCACAGGATAGAAAGTGGGATCCGGCCTTTCAGGTCTCGACGCTCAACACTTATGCCGGGCTCAGTTCAAAGGCCGCTGAAGGATTCGATGACTCAGGAGCGAGCAGTGACAATGGAGTCAAGGTATCTTCCGGACTGGTTGTCTGGCCGGAGACCGCCACTCCTTTTTATTTCCAGGTTCCAAGTCCATTAAGCGAAAAGGTGCGGTCCGTGGCGAGGGATCTTGATATTGTCCTGTTGTTCGGGAGCCCAGCGTACCGTTTCAATGGCGCGGGGAAAGCAGAATACTTGAACAGCGTCTATGTCCTTGATTCTGACGGTGCCGTTGCAGGGAGATATGACAAGAGGCATCTTGTCCCATTCGGGGAGTATCTTCCCTGGGGATGGGTGACCTCGTGGGCCCGGGACCTTATTCCTGCGGTAGGCCAATTCAGTGCGGGAATAACATCCAGGCCCCTGTCCTGCGGGGACCTTCGTATCGGCGTATTGATATGTTTTGAGAGCATATTCCCGAGCCTAAGCAGAGAAACCGTGCTGGAAGGGGCCAACTTCCTGGCCGTTCTCACAAATGATGCCTGGTTTGGCCGTACGGGGACACCTTATCAGCATGAGATCATGTCGGTATTCCGGGCTGTCGAGACCCGCAGGTGGGTGGTTCGGGCAGCCAATACGGGTATCAGTTCCCTGATCGGCCCATGCGGCGTGAGAACGGCAAAAACTTCCCTGTTTGAGCCAGATCATATAGAAGGGCGGATTCACCTTCGCAAAGGTCATACTTTTTATGTAAAATATGGAGAAATATGGTTATTATTATTTTGTCTATTTTGGGCCGTAGTTCCATTCTGGAGAAAAGTTCCAAAGGAGGTATAAAATGAATACAACTACAGATAAAACAACAATAAATATACAGGAATTAAAGGAGCGCTTGCAGGACCTTGGCGGACGTTTAGAGCTCCTGAGGGGTTATCTTTGATCGGGAGGGACTGGATAAACGTCTTGCTGAAATAGACAAGGAGATGCTCCGCAGGGATTTCTGGGAAGACCCTAAGTCCAGGGAATTATTAAAGGAGCGCTCTTTGCTGATAGAGCAAAAAGATAATTTGGACGGCCTTTCCGGGCAGTATGAAGAGTTTCACTTACTGCTTGAAATGGCAGAAGAGGAAGAGGATTTATCCGCCCTTGAGGATGTAAGTGATGGAACGAAACGACTTGATAAAGAGATACGCAGGCTTGAACTCTCAAGACTCCTTTCAGATCCGCACGACCGCAATAATGCCATTGTGACAATTCATGCCGGTGCAGGAGGGACCGAGGCCCAGGACTGGGCCGATATGTTGCTTAGAATGTATCTCCGCTGGTGTGACAGGCGGGGGATCATGGTCGAGATGCTGGATCTCATGCCTGGAGATGAGGCAGGCACAAAGAGCGTGACATTTCTTGCCAAGGGACTTTATGCATACGGCTACCTGAAGTCTGAGGCCGGTGTGCACCGCCTTGTCCGCATTTCGCCCTTTGATGCTTCGGGGAGGCGGCATACCTCCTTTGCCTCTGTATTTGTAGCTCCGGAACTTGATGAGACCATAGAAGTTGACATTAATGAAAAGGATCTGCGCATAGATACGTACCGGGCCAGTGGAGCCGGCGGGCAACACGTTAACAAGACCAGTTCCGCTGTCCGCATCACTCACCTGCCAACCGGGATAGTTGTCCAGTGTCAGAATCAGAGGTCCCAGCATAAAAACCGTGCCATTGCCATGAAGATATTGCAGGCCAGGCTCTTTGAACGGGAAAAGGCGAAGAAGGACGCGGAAAAGCAGCAGGTACATGACAAGAAGAAGGAGATAGCCTGGGGAAGCCAGATCAGGTCCTATGTGCTTCAGCCCTATCAACTGGTCAAGGACCATCGCACAGGCGTAGAGATAGGCAATGTGGGTGATGTGCTGAACGGAAATCTGGATCCGTTGATCGAGGCGTATTTGCAGGAACAGGCCTAAACGTAGCGGATCTCTCCTGAGTTAACCCTGACCTCTTCACCATTATCCAGGATCAGCCTGAGGCTTCCGTCAGGTGCAAGTCCCTGGGCAAATGCTTCAAGCTCCGGGTCGAGTTCGGCATTCAGTCCGTAGACCACCCTGCGCCCCGGGGTGTCGCTCAGAAGATTCCATGCCCTTATCACAGGGTTTTGCGGCACGCAAACAGGTTCGGCATCCAGGCAGTCTGATTCCCACTGGTGGATAAGCCCGAAGAGCCAGCCGATCCGTGCCAGGATCTGGGCTGCAAGCTCTTTTATGGACCAGTGTTTACATGTAGCTATGGAAAGAGATGTGGCAAATACGAGATCTTCAGGGAAGGTCTCCATATTTACATTGATCCCTATGCCAAAGAGGAGATATGTCTGGCCTGAGTTGGGCGCTCTTACCACTTCCGTGAGGATGCCGGCCACCTTGCGTCCATTTATCAATACATCATTAATCCAACGGATCTTTGCCGATACCCCTCTTTCCCTCAGAACCTGGGCAATAGCTACTCCCGCTCCCAGATTGTAAAATGACCAGTTCCGGGTCAGAAGTGATGGATACAGGGCCAGGCATAAATACAGCCCGCCTTCGGGGGCCCACCAGATCCGTCCCATTCTGCCCCTGGCCCGGGCAAGAGAGTCCGCCCACCAGATGCAGCCGGATGGAAGATCGGTTCCGTTGCCGTCGGCCTGGAGTATAGCTTGCCTTGCAAGGGACATAAGCCTGTCGGCACTTGTGTAATGATAGACCTCGCGGCCGACAATCCCTGCCCTTCTCAGGATTTTTTCTCTTGTCTCTGCGTCCAGGTCCGTATTTATAACAAAATCACGGCTTTGATGATGCATGATGAGCCTTTTCAGCTCCTCGGACCGTAGAGTGTTTCTTGACACAAGTTTAGCCACAATTCATAGTTAAATATGTCATAATTGGGTTGAACGGTTCAACGTTCACGGTTCCCGGTTGAAGATCCCTGACTGGCTGTCAGCAAAATGTGTTATAAAGTTCAGGATATCAGTAAACTATAACCTTTGAACCTGGAACCGATCACTTTAGGTTCTTGGAGGATATTAAACCATGGTACGCCAACCTGCAGTAGCCGACCAGTTTTATGATGGAAATCCCACCAGGCTTCATTATGAGCTCAGCAAATTAATAGGTCCTGCAAGGGAAGCAAGACCGGCAAAGGCTATAGTTGCACCTCATGCCGGTTATATGTATTCCGGAGCCGTGGCCGGAGCAGCGTATGCCCAGGCAGAGGTGCCTGAAACCGTTGTCATTTTGGGTCCGAGCCATACAGGAGTTGGATCTCCGGCAGCAGTGATGACCAGTGGGGCATGGTCCATGCCTATGGGCACCGTCCCTATCTCGGAAGACCTTGCAGCCAGGATTGTCGAACTCTCCGATTATCTTGAAGATGATGCACTGGCACATACGTATGAACATTCACTGGAAGTCCAGATACCATTCCTGCAATACCGCCAGTCCAATTTGAGCATAGTTCCTGTTTGTCTTAAGGACCTGTCTTTTTCTGTATGTAAGGAGATAGGCTCTGCAATAGCAGAGGCGGTGAGACGGGCAGGAAGACCTGTATTGCTGGTCGCCAGCACCGATATGACTCATTATGAATCCCGGGAGCAGGCCGAGGCCAAAGACCGCCTGGCCATTGATAAGATCCTGGCTTTGGATCCCCAGGGTCTTTTGGAAACCGTAAGAGGCCATAATATATCGATGTGCGGAGTAATACCGACTACCATAACTCTGGCGGCCTCCCTGGCCCTGGGAGCAAGTTCCGCTGAACTCATTCGATACGCCACATCAGGCGATGTGACAGGAGACTACAGACAGGTCGTTGGATATGCAAGCTTTATTGTTGAGTGATTCCGGATCCTGAGAGACCAAAATTCTCTCGTCATGTAAGGGCGATGGGTCCCTGGTCTGCATCTCATGCTCGGGTTATGGGGATTAGGTTGGCATTCGGATTTGAACAGATCATAGTATTATTCTGCGTTTTTTTCCTGGTTTCAATTGTATTTATGATGTTCGGCCAGGGGGGCGGAGCGGTTTATGTCCCCATGCTTCTTGCCTTCGGCCTTCCTCTCTACAGGTGTGCCGCCACAAGCCAGGTGTTGATTCTCGCGGCCACGATCTCCGCCCTGATCGTGTTCCAGAAGGCCGGACTTTTGGACTGGTCGCTTGTCTTTATTGTGGAGCCCCCGACAAACCTGGGGGCATTTTTAGGCGGATACCTTTCGCCTTATTTCCCCGCTGCATTTTCCAAACTTGCCTTTGCCTGCATTATCCTTATCGGCGCATATTTTATGATAAGGCCGATAAAAGACAGGCAAATCGAGTCAGCAGATAAAAACGAGCACTGGTTCTGCCTAAGACGTAATTTTGGAAGCGAATCATACTCGTTGAATCTCCTGATCATTATCCCGATGATGATTCTCGCAGGCTTTGTGGCCGGTATGCTCGGTGTCGGCGGCGGCCTGGTAAAGGTGCCTGCTCTCGTTCTCCTGGGCGGTGTGCCCATGAAGATTGCGGTGGGCTCATCAAGCCTGATGATCGGCATTACCGCACTTACAGGCCTTTTAGGACATACCCTAGTCGGACACCTTGATCTGAAGCTTGCTTTGACCTTGGGGGCAGCAGTCCTTGCGGGCTCCCAGATCGGCGCGAGACTCGGCGTAAAGATCGATAAAAAGCGTCATAAAAAATACTTTGGCTATCTGCTGATTCTTATCGCCTTCTGGATGGGATATATGGCGTTTAAGTAGATGAATAGGAAAAGATAAAACAGAAGAAGGTTCTTGTTCCTTTTGAAACAGTTTGGCTGTATACTCATAGCCTGACAAGGTCATATAACCATTTTATACCTGCCGAAGGCATGAATAGGCCTTCTTCACAGACTACCTCGCTTGGCTGCTGTGGCGCCTTTTTTCACTCCTCTTTTTCAGACGGCTTATCCCCGGGTCTCAGCATCTGTCACGATTCATTTTCTCTTGACAATATATAGATATATAGCTATATAACTTATTATGAATAAATTGATGAAAAAGACATCCAGGTATCTCAAGGCCATTGCCGATCCGACTAGGTTAAAGATCCTTAAGCTTCTCCAGCATCGTACCTCTTGTGTATGTGAGCTGACCAGCGTTCTGGGTCTTGCCCAGCCCACGGTCTCACGCCATCTGCGAGTGCTGGAAGATGCGGGTTTTGTTGAGTCTGAGCGCAGAGGGCTCCGAATGGATTACGTGCTTACTGAAGATGATGCTCCGCCCATGGTAAGGCAACTCATGGGACTGGTGGAGGAGTGGCACGAAGATGATCAGGAGATCAAGACATTGAGGGATCGCCTGGATGTAACCGTGGCTGAGATATGCGGCAGCATTCCTGTGAAAGAGGATCATGTCTCAGCTCAGCCTGAAAGATCTGAGTATTCGTCCTGAGCTATAAAAAAGGCCGACCTGAAGGAGGACTCAGAAAATGGATAAGAGTATTCTTAAAGAGGCGTTTCTCTTTCATGGCCACGTTTGTTGGGCCAGCGCCGTCGGCGTACGGGCCGGCCTTGCCGCCCTGCGGCAATTGGGTGTCAGCCGTACCGGGACATCGGGAGAATTGCACTGCATTCTGGAAATCGGCGAGAACCACGGTGCCCAGTGTTTTGCCGACGGTGTCCAGTACGCCACAGGATGTACACTCGGCAAGGGCAACATTGAAAAAGCGGGTTGGGGCAAGCTGGCCTTGACCTTGATCGATAAAAAAAAGGAAAGGGCCGTCCGCGTTTCTTATAAGCCGGGGCGTCACAAAGCGATTGCCGAATCAGCTTTCATGCGCAAGCGTGGCCAGGGCATTCCACCGACAAAAATACCCGAAGAAGAAGCCTGGGAGATGGCTGACATTGTATGGGACGCACCGGAAGACGAGGTACTGATAATCGGTTCGGTTGATGATTATCCTTGGGGTGATGATTTCGGTGAAATCATGGGCCTGGTTCCCTGCGATAATTGCGGAGAACTGGTGTCCAAGGTTTACCTGCGCGTGGTGGGCAAAAGCCATATGTGTATTCCCTGCTCGGGGTATGGGCGATAGACTCTAAATTTAAAAACAGTCAACGCCATGAAACCGGACTTTGCAAAGGCAATAAAAAAAGCCCTTCTGTTAAACAAGAAGGGCTTTTATGACTTAATGTCGCCGGATATTATAGTCCAGCGGCCTGTTGTTCATCTCACATCATGGCGCCTGAGGGCATTCCGCCGTGAGGCATGCCTCCTCCTGCCGGCTCCTCCTTGGGAATCTCGGCGACCATGGCCTCTGTGGTAATGAGCAGAGCGGAGACGCTGGCTGCATTTTGAAGCGCTATGCGGGCGACCTTTGTCGGGTCAATGATTCCGGACTGCATAAGGTCTTCATATTCTCCCTTTTCGGCATTGAAGCCGGTGTTTCCGGTCTTGGACTTGACGTGTTCAACAACAACGGAACCTTCATGCCCTGCATTGCAGGCAATCTGCCGGAGAGGCTCCTCAAGGGCCCTGTTGACGATGTTGACCCCGTGCTTTTCGTCTTCGTCATCTATCTTGAGATCTTTCAGTGCATCCATGCAACGCAGGTAGGCAGTACCGCCGCCGGGGATTATTCCCTCTTCCACCGCAGCCCTGGTGGCGTTAAGGGCATCTTCCACCCTTGCCTTCTTTTCCTTCATCTCGGTCTCAGTGGCTGCGCCGACGTTAATGACAGCCACTCCGCCGATGAGTTTGGCCAGGCGCTCCTGCAGCTTTTCCCGGTCATAGTCAGAGGTTGTTTCGTCGATCTGTGTGCGGATCTGCCTCACGCGGCCCTCGATCTTGTCCTTGGAGCCTGCGCCGTCAATAATGGTGGTGCTGTCTTTGTCGACTACAACCCTCTTTGCCGATCCGAGGTCATTGACAGATACGTTTTCGAGCTTGATGCCCAGGTCTTCTGCTACCATATTGCCTCCTGTCAGGATGGCGATATCCTCCATCATGGCCTTGCGCCTGTCACCGAAACCCGGGGCCTTCACTGCGCAGACCTGGAGGGTCCCCCTGAGCTTGTTTACTACCAGTGTAGCCAGGGCTTCGCCCTCAACATCCTCGGATATGATCATGAGGGGTTTGCCCATCTTTGCGATTTGTTCAAGGATCGGCAGAAGGTCTTTCATGTTGCTGATCTTTTTCTCGTGGATCAGGATATAGGGATCTTCCAGCACGCACTCCATTTTCTCGGGGTCAGTTGCAAAATAGGGAGAGCTGTAACCGCGGTCAAACTGCATGCCTTCCACCACGTCAAGCGAGGTCTCCATGGCCTTGGCCTCTTCTACAGTAATGACCCCTTCCTTGCCGACCTTATCCATGGCCTCGGCGATAATGTTGCCAATGGTAAGGTCATTGTTTGCGGATATCGTACCTACCTGGGCGATCTCCTTCTGGTCTTTGGTGGGCTTGCTTATTTTTTTGAGCTCTTCTACGATAGTATCGACTGCCTTGTCAATTCCCCTCTTGAGTGCCATGGGATTAACTCCGGCAGCCACAAGCTTTGAGCCTTCTGTATATATGGCCTGGGCGAGTATGGTGGCGGTGGTGGTACCGTCTCCGGCAACGTCACTGGTCTTGGAGGCCACCTCCTTTACCATCTGTGCCCCCATGTTTTCAAACTTGTTCTCAAGCTCGATTTCCTTGGCCACTGTAACGCCATCCTTTGTGATGACAGGAGAGCCGAAGGATTTCTCGATAATGACGTTGCGGCCCTTGGGGCCAAGTGTGACCTTGACTGCATTGGACAGGGAGTCTATGCCTGCTAACATGGCCTCTCTGGCCTTTATGTTATACTTGATTTCTTTGGCTGACATTGTTACTTAACCTCCATTATTCGGTTATTGTGAGCGATAAATTGCAACAACTATTCTTCGATGATACCAAGGACGTCGTCTTCCCTCATTATAAGGTACTCTTCTCCTCCGACCTTTACTTCCGTGCCTGAGTATTTTCCGAACAGGATGCGGTCTCCCTCCTTTACATCCAGGGGTTTGATCTCGCCGTTTTCAAGGATCTTGCCGTTTCCGGCAGAGATTACCCTTCCCTCGGCCGGTTTTTCCTTTGCGGTGTCGGGGATGATGATTCCACCCTTGCTCTTCTCTTCTTCCTGTAAGCGTTTTACCAAAATGCGGTCGTGCAGAGGACGAATTTTCATAACACCTGTTCTCCTTTTTGCTATAAAATTATTCAGAATAAGTTATTAAAATAATAAGCCGCCAACCAACCCGGGGCAGATAGGTGAGCGACCTGTATAAGTCCTTAAAGAGTGCCTGTATATGCCTTTTGCCGACAATTAATTAATAATTAAGAGGATGGCCATCCTATATTTATTAGCACTCACCAGCGACGAGTGCTAATATAATTATGCTGCTTTGGAATGCAATACCTTTCTGGAATAAATATTTTATCGTAGCCGTTCACAGCTTGAAGCTTGGGATTTGAAACCAGAAATTTGGCAGGGATGAAGCGAGATTATGATTGGATGTTTACAAACTAACAGAGAGTTAAAAGAGCTATCAGATATGGTCTGGCACGGCCTTGATCACGGATAGCAATTCTTCATGGATCAGGCCGTTAGTTGCCAATATTTCAGGAATAAACGGAGAATAGGTGCCGCCCCGAAGGTCTGATATTTTACCTCCGGCTTCTTCCAGCAGTAGTTGGCCTGCGGCTGTATCCCAGGGCTTGAGTTTAATCTCCCAGAAGCCGTCCAGCCGCCCGCAGGCCACATAGGCCAGGTCCAGGGCAGCCGCCCCTGCCCGGCGGATCCCCTGTGCCCGGGTCAAGACCGCCTCAAGCAGATCCATGACTTCAGAGGGTTTCTGGCGGACATCATAGGGAAAGCCTGTTGCCAGGAGGGATTCATCTAAGACCCGGACCCTTGATACACTTATGGGCTTGCCGTTGAGCCAGGCCCCGCCATCGACACATCCGCAAAAGAGTTCGTTTTGCATAGGGCAATATATGACTCCTACCCGATTTCTGTCCCCTTCGGCATAGGCAATGGATACGGCAAACCATGGAAAACCATGGACAAAATTAGTTGTGCCGTCAAGGGGATCAATGATCCAGACCGGACCGGTCGGGATCTCGTTATAGACAGGGTGTGATTCTTCGGTAAGGATTTCGGCATTGAGTCGGGCCTTGTGCAACACGGCAAATATAGTTCTCTCTGAGGACATGTCGGCTTCAGTAACAAGGTCTATATCACCCTTATGGCTTACCTGGTGAGGCTTGTCGTATAATTCCCTTAAGGCCTTTCCGGCCTTTAGGGCAGCCCTTACCGCTATTTTTAATATGTTCGCCAACTCCGGCCCGCAGCATGTCATACAGCTTTCAATTCTTTTCATATGTTTTCTTCCAGTGAGGCTTGATGCCTCCGCGATCATCTGACCTGAAACAAAATTCGGAGCGCACCCGGTGTCGACAATATGGCAAGTATAAGGAAGGGGCCCCGCCCGTATAAAAACTACAAAAAACCAGCCAATCTCAAGGCCTTGTCCACCGCCTCCAAAGGATCATGTCCCAGGATTCGAATTATCGGCTCTTTTCCTATATCCCCTGAATCATGTATGATGTCAGGTACCATACCAGCTCCTTCAATGGCCCTTCTTACCCCCCATACCAGGGTAGAACCCTCCCTGGCTTTTACTTCTATAGGTTCATCCTTTCTGGAGAACCCGGCCATTAAGTAACCGAGGTCCTGTGCCCGTTTAAGATATCCGGGATCATAGCGGATATTCATGGCAGACCTGCATGTACGATCATGACCCATCGCGGTCAATATTATCCTGGCCACATGACTTGATGCCCCATAGGCCGGACCCCTTATCCTGGCCACACCTTCTTCCAGGGCCACGATTCTCCCCGGAAAAGCAGCCACATCCTGCACAGAGCTTGCCCACGGAAGGGCATAACCAAGATTTATTTGGACCTCTGGGACCAGAGGGCGACAAGGAAATGACAACAGGTGCTTCCATGCCTTCTCAAGGGCCTCGATTACAGGGTAACGAGCAATATCGTTTTCGATCATACTCAAAGGATTGGTTGGGCTTATTCCTTTGCCCACAGGCACTGCTCCCCTGATTGCCTGGGTCACAAATTCCTTGGCCTTGCGGACGGCCTTTTCCATTCCCAACCCACGAGCCAGAAATACTAAAAGTGCGGCAGAAAAAGTACATCCGGTTCCATGGGTGTGTCGTGTTGTGGAAATACGGTTGCCTGTTATTTCAACAACACCTTCTTTATAGGCCAGAATATCCACTGGATCATGGGCATGGAGATGCCCTCCTTTCAGAACGACAGAAGGGCAATCCGCAAGCTCGAGGAGATCAGCGGCGGCAAATCGCATATCTTCCGGAGTCTGAATACGCCGGCCGAGAAGGGCTTCAGCCTCCGGAATATTGGGTGTAAATACGTCCGCAACAGGAAGGAGTTTATTCTTTAAGACATCTACGGCGTCTTGATCCAGGAGTCTATGCCCGCTCTTGGAAATCATGACGGGGTCCACCACTATTACGGCACCCTTGTTGGCGTATCGACCCAGACGATCCGCAACGGTCTCCACAATTTCTGCAGTAGCCAGCATACCGGTCTTGACGGCTACCGGGCGAATATCTTCAAGTACGGCATTGAGCTGCTTCACCACAAAATCCGGATCTACAGGCTCAACCGCCTGAACTCCCAGGGTATTCTGAACAGTAATTGCGGTAACAACGCTTGAGCCATAGGTTCCGAGAACCGTAAAGACCTTCAGGTCTTGTTGAAGACCGGCGCCACCGCCAGAGTCGGAACCGGCAACGGTAAGTACTGGGCCCGGATTCATTTCCTCTCATTGCCCTTTAGGGCATTACGGCCTCTTCTCATAGCCCTTTGGTAGGTCTTGATCGCGCAGTATTCCCCGCACATCGTGCAGGTCGGTCCATGGTATTCTCCGCCTTCTTCACGATAGAGGCGGGCCTTTTCAGGATCTATGGAAAGCTCTATCTGTGTCTTCCAATCAAGGTGGCGCCTGGCCTCGGCCATCATTCGATCTTTTTCTATGGCACCGGGAACTTCCTTTACTATATCAGCCGCGTGAGCCGCAATAAGGGAGGCGATCACCCCTTCTTTCACATCTTCCAGTGACGGTAGCTTCAGGTGTTCGGCAGGAGTCACGTAACAGAGAAAGTCAGCCCCGGCTGCTGCTGCAATGGCCCCGCCGATGGCACTGGTAATATGATCATACCCGGGGGCGATATCTGTTGCCAGGGGACCAAGTACATAAAAGGGGGCTCCGTGACAGAGCTTCTTTTCCAGAAGGATGTTGGCCGGTATCTGGTCCATTGACATGTGGCCGGGCCCTTCAATTATCACCTGTACACCCGCATCCCATGCCCTCACTGTAAGCTCTCCCAAGACTATCAACTCATGCACCTGTGCACCGTCTGTTGCATCCATCAGGCACCCCGGCCTAAGACCGTCACCAAGGCTCAATGTGAGTTCGTGCTCCCGAGCTATTGCCAGGATATCATCAAAACGCTCAAAGAGTGGGTTTTCCTTCTGGTTGTATGTCATCCACTCCAGGATAAAGGAACCTCCCCTGCTGACCACCCCCATTACGCGCTCCCTCAACCGGAGGTGCTCCATAGCCTTGAGTGTCAGGCCACAGTGAATTGTCACGAAATCCACCCCCTCCTGGCCATGCTCCTCAATTACTCTCAACAGGTCGTCTACCTCCATTTCGCATATCGAACGCTTTCGCCGCTCCACTGTCTCAACAGCAGCTTGATATATGGGAACTGTGCCCAGAGGTACGGGACAGGCGTCCCTGATAGCCTGGCGTATTTCCTTTATCGGGCCTCCTGTGGAGAGATCCATTATCGTGTGAGCTCCGGCATCCAGGGCCACTTTGAGCTTCTCCAGTTCGGGTTTCAGCTCAGGATGATCCTTTGAAGTGCCTATATTTGCATTAACTTTGGTGGAAATACCTTTTCCTATTGCCATGGGACGGCTAAGATGCACATGCCTGTTATGCGGTATAACCACTTCACCTGCCCCAACGGCCTGAACCAGAATCTTGGGATCCAGGTTCTCGTCCAGGGCGCAGCGCTCAATAAGTTGGGATATTATGCCTTGTTTTGCTTGATCTTTTATGGTCATGAAAGAACTCTAATGATGGCACAAAGGGTTTTCAAGATGGTTTTCATGGGTTATTAAGTTAATCTGAGTACTAACAACAATTTTATCCTTTTAGACCAGGATTGTCACTAACAGATTGGTCAACAAAGTCCTCCCTCGCATCATATAGGAATATCAGGATGTCTATGAAGCACGGATCACTCCAGAGGCTGATATACCTGTCTTTCTTTGCCTGTGTTGTCATAATTGCCCAGGCGCTGCTGATAATAATCAAGGGAGAGGTCTTCTGCGTTGATGAAGGGTGTAAGGTTATAGAAGGTCTGACCATTATTTCACCCTTTTATTTCAATCTATTAGGTTGTGTATATTTCTTTACCGTATTCTGTACGGCCATAATAGCAAAGGGCAGATCTGGCATGGAGCCCCTGCTCCGCACCCTGCTTGTTTCCGGTCTTGCAGCCGAAGGGATATTACTGGGATACCAGGTCTTTATTGCCCGCACGTTCTGCTCTTACTGCCTGCTCATCTTTTTTTTGGTCGTAATATTGAACTTCTTGATGGGTTTTCGACAATTAACACTGGGGTTGACAATAATTGTGGTACAGTTGTTTGTGTTTTCTCTGTTGAGATTTGAATCCGCGGAAGACCGGCTGCGCGGACTCACCCTGGACAACGGGACATATGCCGTAAGGAGATGCTCGGATCCGGTGAAACAACTCTATCTGATCTTTTCAGAGGACTGTCCTCACTGCCACAAGGTTATAGAGGTGCTGAAAGGATGCACGCGATGCGAATTTCACTTCAATCCAACAAAAAAAATAAATACTGACCTGCTTCCCGGATTAAGACCTAATGAAAAATATCTGCCCGAAATAAATACTGCCGCCCTGAAAATATTAGGTATTGAAAGCATTCCCGTACTGATTGCCAAAGATCATGATGGACTGACCTTTATTAGCGGTGAACAGAATATCATAAACTATATTCAAAACAAATGCTTCCGGGAAATACCACTATTGGATGGAAACCTGCCGGACTTTTTTGAAAAAGAAGATGGTATGTGTTCTGTAAATGAAGATTGCCGGTAAGCTTACCTGTTTTAAGAAATGATCAGCGGTAACCTTTGTTAAATGAAAATTACCAGCTCCATATCCGATATAAGGAAAATCGTTCTCAACTGGAAGGGGAGGGGGTTGTCTGTTGCCCTGGTTCCCACTATGGGCTTTTTCCATGAAGGCCACCTTGCCCTGATGAGAGCGGCTGGAAGCAAGGTTGACCGTATTGTGGTAAGCCTGTTTGTAAACCCTGCCCAGTTCGGCCCCAATGAAGACCTGAACCGATATCCAAGGGATTTTGAGCGGGATGCAGGGCTGGCTGAAGACGAAGGAGTTGACTGCCTGTTTTGTCCGGATGCCAGGGATATGTACCCATCCGGTTTCCAGACATGGATCAGGGTCGAAGGCCTGAGTCAGGGTCTTTGTGGCGCCTCAAGACCTGAACACTTCCGCGGTGTAGCCACGATAGTTGCCAAACTCCTCATTATTGTGCAGCCAGACATAGCAATATTCGGCCAGAAGGACTTTCAACAACTCCAGGTCATTCGCCGCATGGTATCTGACCTGAACATACCGGTCAATGTAATAGCCCATCCTGTCGTCAGGGAACCCGACGGTCTGGCCATGAGCTCCCGCAACATATATCTTAATACCAGGGAGCGCGAATCAGCCCTTTCCCTTTTTCAGGCCCTCAGGCTGGCTGAGGAAATGGTGGCCAGAGGCTGCAGATCCGGCCCGGAAGTCGTCAGGGCTGTCAGAAAACACATCCAATCTTATAACAAAACAAAGATTGATTATGTTTTTCTTGGAGACCCCAAGACACTGAAACAGAAACAAGATATTGTTGGCGAAACCCTCCTCGCTTTGGCGGTATGGGTTGGGAAAACCCGTCTGATCGACAACACCTTGCTAAACAGTAATGAGTAAATTAAATTACAAAACATAAATATTCGGTGAACCCGTTATATCCTGCCTTGAAACGGTTACCTTTTTCCGGGTTTCAAATCTTACTCATTACAGACCGGAGAGGCGGTGCAATCCGGCCCGCGGCTGAAACCTTGCAAAAGGCAAACCGTTTCAAGGCACAAAGCACGGATGGCGACTCCGAAAGGATTTCAACCATCCCGAGAGGGACGTTAAAGATTATGTTACGATCAATGTTAAGATCAAAGATCCATAAGGCCACGGTCACCGAGGTAAATCTCGATTATGAAGGAAGTCTTACTATAGACCGTGTCTTAATGGACGCTGCCGACCTTCTCCCGTTTGAGCATATAAAGGTCTATAATATTTCAAATGGTAACAGGTTTGAGACATATGTTATAGAGGGAGATAGGAGATCGGGATCTATATGTCTGAACGGGGCTGCTGCCAGAAAAGGATCGCCCGGCGACCTGATTATTATAGCATCATATAGTATGTATTCTGAAGACGAAATAGTTGGAGGCAAAAGCATCTTGGTCTGGGTGGATGCAAAAAATCAGCTGAAAGAGCGAACCGAGGTGCCCTGGCAGCTTATTGGTAAGCGAGATTATATAACCCCTTCCTGTACAAGCCTTGCGAACAGCTCAAAGCTTCGGTCATAAGTACGCTCTGCCTCAGCTGGAAAGCAGCAGGCTGGGAGTTGGCGCATTTTTAGGTGATGGCGTATACACTCGCAACAAACACCTTTTTTTGGACACGGTTCATATGTGCAGTTACACCTTTTGAGGTTTTCCTCTTTCTGACACTCCATCAAAATATATCTCCTCAATAACCTAATAAGTTATATATCCAACTCCCTGACCTCGAGTGCATGGGTCTGAATAAATTCCCTGCGCGGTTCGATCTTTTCACCCATAAGGGTAGTAAACAGGCTTTCCGCTTCATCTGCGTCGTTTATGGTTACCTCAAGCAACGTCCGCTTTTCCGGGTTCATTGTTGTATCCCATAGCTGGACGGGGTTCATTTCACCCAAACCTTTGTATCTCTGGATAGAAATTCCTTTTTTTCCTTCATTTCTGAAAAATTCTAAGATATCACTCAAGTTATCTACTGTCTTTACAGGCTTATTCTCATACCAGACCTCGATGGATTTATCGACAAACAATTCTATTTTTTTATAAGCCTTTAAGAGACGACGGAATTCCGCCTGCTGTACAAAATCAGGTCCGACCTTGCCGGCTAAATAGGCGAAATCCTCCATCCCGACATTGAATTCATAGCCTGAAATTTCAGACCCTGAGGCCTTGACCTTTCCTACTTTATACCCTTTTTTTAAAAGATTCTTCGCCAGACCTGTTACAAAGGATTCTTTATAAAACTGATCCGGACTACTAACACCCAAAACCATTAAATCCTGAATTAGTTTCCTCCATAAACCCTTTCTGGCCACCGCTTCCAAGGTATTTTCATAAGAGACCACATTTTTCAGTAACATCTTAAGTCTTTCTTCTTTAAGAATATATCCATTATTTTCAATCCTTAAAGCCATATTTTTTATTGATCTTTCAAATAGATAATTGTCGAGTTCTGCCTCATCTTTAAAGAAAAACTCCTTTTTTTTCCCTAAGACAATCCTGTATAAGGGCGGTTGAGCAACATAAAGCATACCCTTTTCCACAAGCGCCATCATCTGACGGTAAAAAAATGTCAGTAAAAGGGTCCTTATATGAGCACCGTCTACATCGGCATCTGTCATAATAATAATCTTATGATATCTTACCTTTGACGGATCAAACTCATCAGCGCCTATACCAGTACCGATAGAGGAAATAAGATTGCGTATCTCTTCGCTGGCGAGCATCTTGTCAAATCTTGCCTTTTCCACATTCATAATCTTCCCTCGAAGAGGCAGGATTGCCTGAAACCGCCTGTCTCTCCCTTGTTTTGCGCTACCGCCTGCGGAATCACCCTCGACTATAAATATTTCTCTCTTTTCAGGATCTTTTTCCTGGCACTCAGCTAATTTCCCGGCCAAAAACATATCCTGGCCGCCTTTTTTTCTTGTAAGCTCTTTTGCCTTTCTGGCGGCTTCTCTTGCCCTTGCAGCCTCCACTACCTTAGTAAGTATTTTTTTGGCCACATAAGGATTTTCTTCAAGATATGTTGAAAATTTCTCATAAACCATTGATGCTACAATTGACCTTACTTCACTGTTTCCTAACTTTGTTTTTGTCTGACCTTCAAACTGAGGATTTGGAACCTTGATTGATATAACACATGTAAGCCCTTCTCTTACATCTTCACCTTCCAGTCTTTCTTTTAATTTTTTAGGAACAACTTCATCACTAGTATATTTATTGATACATTTTGTAAGAGCAGATCTAAATCCGACTACATGGGTGCCGCCTTCTTTGGTACGTATATTATTTACATAACTTAATATCCTCTCAGAATAAGTCTGATTATATTGAAAAGCTATCTCAATTTTTATCTGATTTCGCTCACCATAAATATAGACAGGTTTTTCATGAATTAATTCTTTATTCTTATTAAGATATTCCAGGAAAGAAATAATTCCTCCTTTATAATGATATTCTTTACTTCTTCCTGTCTTCTCATCTTCCAGATAAATTTTTACAGAAGGATTTAGAAAAGCTAATTCCCTCATCCTGGCCTGAAGTACATCATATTGAAATTCTGTTGTTTCTTTAAAAATTTGACTGTCAGGCTTAAAAGTTATCTTGGTACCTCTCTTTTTAGTAGATCCCAGAGATTCTATCGGACCCACTGGTTCTCCTCTTCTATAACTCTGTCTATAAATATTTCCATCCCTGTAAACTTCTGCTTCTAAGAATTCAGATAGGGCATTAACCACTGATACACCAACTCCATGAAGACCTCCGGAGACCTTGTAGATCTGGTGATCAAATTTACCACCAGCGTGCAAACGTGTCATTATCAACTCAAGACCCGGTATTCCTTCGCTTGGATGTATATCTACAGGTATTCCCCGACCATTATCCTCAACTACAATACATCCGTCTTCTTTTATTATAACTTTAATAAATGTACAGAATCCAACCAAGGTTTCGTCAATACTATTATCTACTACCTCATAAACCAAATGATGAAGACCTTCTATTGATGTATTTCCAATATACATAGCAGGTCTTTTACGTACTGCTGTTAATCCGGAAAGTACTTTTATTTGTTTAGAAATATAAGCTTGTTCAATTTTATCTTTATTTTTCATAGTAGCATACTTTCAATTATTTTTTTCTTCTACAAGATTCATAGGCATAATTAATGCTAAAAATCCTATATCTTTATTACCTCTAATTAAACATGGAGATTCCGTATTATTAATTGTTAATTCTATCTTGTTTGAATCCATTACATATAAGGCATCCATAAAATATTTTGCATTAAAAGCAATTTCAAATGGATCTGCATTATAATCTATATTAATAACTTCCTTTGCTTCTCCAATTTCCTTATATAGTGACTCTATTTCAATTAATTTTGGTTTAATTTTGGCTTTGACTCCTCTGAAAGTAGTATCTGAAGAAAGAATTGATATACGTTTTAATGCATTAAACATTTCCAATCTATCAAAAATTAAATAACGATTTTTACTTTCAGGTATTATATTTCGGTAGTCTGGAAATTTTCCATCAATAATTCTTATAACCAGAATGTCATTACCACATATAACAAAACAAAAATTATTATCAATACCCCAAAACATTCTTTCGTGACCTTCTATAATTTTTCTTATTTCTTGTGCCCCTTTTCTGGGAATAATAATACCTGACTCAAGATTTAGTCCTTTTTCAGGAATATATTTTTCCATAAGACTCAGTCTGTGACCGTCTGAACTCACCATGCGTATTTTAGATCCTTTTTGATTATGTTCTTCCTCAAAAAATATTCCTGAAAGACTGTATTTACGATCATCGTAAGATGAAGAAAATATAGTCTTTTCGATCATTTCCTTTATAATTGAAACTTCTAAATCAATTATATTTTTGCTGTCTATATGTTTAAACCTGGGAAAATTATCAGGAGATAATCCTCCGATTTTGTATTCGGTTTTTCCATCAGCCCCAATTTTTAACCATGAATTTTCATCTTCTTCGAAATATATCGTTTCTGATGGAAATTCTTTGACTATTTCATAGAATTTTCGTGCATTAATAGTAATAGCTCCTTGCTCTATAATAGAAGATGGAATTTTACTTTTGTAACTTACTTCTAAATCAGTAGCTTCAATAAATAGACTATCTTCTTTTGTATAAATAAGTATATTATTAATAATAGTCATTGTAGATTTTTTATCTATAATAGTCTGAATATTTGAAAGAGGAATTAAAAAATCTGTTTTTTTGACTGAAAATTTAATCATAATTACTAATTCCTTAAAATTTAAGTAAGAAATAATAGATATTGTTATTTTAGTTAAAAAGTTTTTAACTAATTGATATTATATCAAATCAATAGTTGATATAATATTTAAATAGTTTTGGATTATATATTAAAAAATATATATAATTTAAGAGCTAACAATTTTTTAACAAAGAATTAACAGTACTTTGCATATCTGATAAAAATGCTTTATAAGCAGTATTAAAAATGTAAATATTCGGTGAACCCGTGGTCCACCGTGGAAATTGCCATCCGTGCCCTGCCGCAGGAGCGGTTTGCCTTTTGCAGGGTTTCAACCGCGGGCCGGATTACACTGCCTCTTTCGGTCTGCAATGAGTAAGCTTTGAAACCCGAAAAAAGGCAAACCGCTTCAAGGCAGGATATAACGGGTTCACCGAATATTTACTTAAAAATAATATCTTGAAGGTTACCATAAAATGAAGGATTTTTCCAACGAATTAGTCAAAATCATCTATGATAAAATAAAAAAAAGCGGGCCGATAACATTCAAGGATTTCATGGAGATGGCCCTTTATTATGAGAGATATGGATATTATTCCAGGTCATATATCCCTATCGGGAAAAAAGGAGATTTTATTACAAGTCCACACACACACCGTATTTATGGTGCATTACACGCGAGACAGATAGAAGAATTCTGGAACATATTGGGCCGCGGGATGTTTACTATTATAGAAATGGGAGCCGGGGCGGGTTATCTTGCAAAAGATATACTGTCGTTTTTGTCAGGCAGGGAAATTTTCCAATTTATTAATTATATAATAGTAGAGCATAAATCCGAGACAGCTTTGTATCAAAAAGAAATTTTAAAACCATTTATTAATAAAATAAGTTGGGTAAAAAGACTTTCGGATTTAAATTCCGTGAAAGGTTGTCTTATTTCAAACGAACTTTTAGATGCCTTTCCCGTCCATCTTATTCAGAAAGAATCTTCAGGTTTCAAGGAAATATATTTAGATTTTAAAGACGGGTATAATTGTGCGGAGGTCCCGGGAGAGCTGAGTAATATCCAATTAATTGAATATGTAAAGGAATTTCCTTTTGATATTCCTGATGGTTACCGTACGGAAGTAAATCTTGGCATTAAGACATGGATTTCGGAGATATCCGGTATAATGTCCAGGGGATTTGTGGTTACAATAGATTATGGATATACAAAAAAAGAATATTTTCATCCGGCAAGAAATAGAGGTACGCTGCTGGCTTATAAAAATCACCGTGTAAGCGAGGAATTGTATGATAGGCCTGGGGAACAGGATTTGACAGCCCATGTTAACTTTAGCGATTTACATAGATGGGGAGAGGATGTCGGTTTTAGCACCATGGGTTATGCTCCTCAGTGGGCTTTTTTAGCCAGTCTTGATTTTGAAGAGACCTTTAAAGAGCTTTATGGCGGTGAGGTTGATCCATTTTCTCCGGAATTGGCCGCGGTAAAAATGCTATTACTACCACAGGGGATGGGAGAGTCTCACAAGGTTATGATACAAGGGAAAGATGTTTCCTTTAATCTGGCTTTAAAAGGTTTTTTATTAAAGAATATCAAGAAAAGGCTTTGAGAGAAATGGGTCGTTTTGATTTGGTCATATTTGATTGTGATGGTGTGATCCTGGATTCCAGGGAGGCAAACAGGGCTTATTATAATACAATACTTGAGCGATTTGGACGTAGATTAATGAATGATAAAGAACTTTCTTTTGTACATATGCATACAGCAGAGGAATCTGTTGAATACTTGTTTAAAGATGACATTGCAATACAGAAGGATGCACTAATTTATGCCCGGACATTAGATTATACTTATTTTCTTGATTATTTGACAATGGAGCCCGGCATAGAAGACGCAATAAGGTCTGTCAGACCTCCATTATTGACTGCCGTGTTCACGAATCGCAGCACAACAATGTCAAAGATTATTAAGATATTTGGCCTGGACAGGTGGTTTGATATAGTTGTTTGCGCCCTTGATGTGAGTAGTCCTAAACCCGATCCAGAAGGTATGTTTAAGATATTAGATATATTAGGAGTCGAGAAAGATCGAACCGTTTATATAGGAGACTCTGTTATAGATGAAATAGTCGCTTATAGAGCTGGAATTCCATTAATTGCCTATAAAAACAATAAGTTAAAAGCTATGTTTCACGTGGAACATTTTGAACAGATAAAATCAATTCTTTCTGATTAGAAAGTAATCCACGGATAACCCCGAACCTCTGAACGGTTACTATTATTGTCTAGTTATCCTTTTCACACCGCACATATATTTAATCAGGGCATCAGGAATCATGACACTTCCATCTTCCTGTTGGTAATTTTCAAGTATGGCTACAAACGTCCTGCCCACTGCCAACCCTGAACCGTTTAAGGTATGTAACAACCTAGTGCTTGTCTGTCCTTTGGGTCGATAACGTATATTTGCTCGCCTTGCCTGGAAGGCCTCAAAATTACTGCATGAAGACACTTCACAAAACCTGTTTTGCCCAGGGAGCCACACCTCTATATCATAAGTCTTTGAAGCTGAAAAACCGAGATCTCCGGTACACAACTCGATAGTCCTGAACGGGAGATTGAGTTTTTTAAGGACTTCTTCAGCGTCTAAGAGTAATAACTCCAACTCACTATAAGAGTCTTCCGGTTTACAGAATTTAACCAACTCTACCTTATTAAACTGGTGTTGTCTCACTATTCCTCTGGTGTCTTTACCATATGATCCCGCCTCTGATCGAAAACAGGGTGTATATGCCATATATTTGATCGGCAATAATTCCTCATCGAGTATTTCATCGCGATGCAGGTTAGTGAGGGGTACTTCCGCGGTCGGTATAAGATAATAGTTCCGGCTTTCAAGTTTAAACAGGTCGTCAGCAAACTTGGGTAGTTGGCCTGTACCGATGAGGGATTTATCATTTACAATGAATGGTGGAAGTATTTCTGTATAGCCATGAGAATTACGGTGCAGATCCAGCATAAAATTAATTAATGCCATTTCAAGTCTTGCTCCTGTCCCGTAGTATACCGCAAACCTCGTACCCGTTATCTTTGCAGCCCTCTCAAAATCCAAAATACCCAGCCTTTCTCCCAACTCCCAGTGTGGAACCGGATCGAATTCGAATTCGGATATATCTCCCCAGGTCCTTATAACCGGATTTTCTGTCTCGTCTCTGCCAATCGGAACAGAGGTATGGGGTATATTGGGTATTGAAAAAAGATGTTTTTTGAGAGATATTTCTTTTTCTCTACGGAGGTTATCTAGTTCTTTAATCCTGAAAGAGACTTCTTTCATCTGTGTTATAAGTTCAGCAGCATTCCCCCCTTCTTTTTTCTGTCTTCCTATCTGTTCTGATACCTGATTTCTGAGATTCCTGAGGACTTCTACCTCTCGAACCAATCTCCTTCTTTTGGAATCGACCTCAAGAAGAGACTCAACAGTCATATTATTACCACGGGCTTTAAGGGCCTTATTGACCAATTTTTTATTTTCTCTGATAAATTTTATCTCTAACATATAGACTTCCTTACCGGGATTTCCAAAAGACAAACCGCTTCTGCGGCAAGGCACGGATGGCAACTCCAAAGCGTTCGATCGGCCGAATCGTATAAAGTTATGCCATATACCAATTACATAAGGAGAAATCAAACCATCAGGTGGTCAGGCTCCCCGTTTTTTGTTCTATTCAACAGCACGCGCACCGGAGTCAAATCCGACAACAAGTCGGCCATGGTTCTCCATTTATACCCGGTCAGCAAGTGCATCCAGCCGCAAATATGTACGTGGTCTGTTTTTGTCTTCGAATATCCCGCATTTAACAAACCGTTTTTATGGATTCTCCTGATCCTGTTTTCGAGAGTTTTTTCTCTTTCTATCCAGGACCTGTCAGAAAGATGCGAAAGGCAGCTCAAGGATTTTACTGAATCATAAGGGTCTTTGAGTAAGATTTTTGCCTGGGAGTAACAATTTTTAAAGTGGTCATCCAGATCAAAGTCCGGACCATCCGTAATTTTTATGAGGTTTTCCATCGAGAGAAGTCTGTTTTTCCACAAAGGTAGTTCTTTTCGAGCAAGGTCGCCGCTGTCAATCGAAAGACAAGGAATATTATGGATCTTACTGTATCTATAGGCCGTATCCCATTCAAAGGGCAGGCGAAGCTGGAGATTAAGAAGCTTCAGGCCCGCGTGAGACCTTCTTTCTTCAGGAAGCCTGCATGTCAGGTCTTTAAGACGATGCAGCCACCCATCCTGGTTGGACAGACGGTATCTGACGGAAAAACTGCTTATTTCTATGGTTAAAACACCCGGGCTGAACCTTTCAATTGTTTTATAAAGACTCTTTCTGCCCTCCGGATCAAGGTGTACGGTGCCAACGAGTACAAGATCAAACATTTTAACAAAAATGAACTACTTAAAGAATCCAGTTTCTCCGTGGCTTATCAGGATTAAACTAAATTTATATGTTTTCACGATCAAGACTCCTGTATTGTACGGCCTCGGACAGGTGAGCCATGGTTATTTCTGTTGATTCATCAAGGTCTGCGATAGTCCTTCCTATTTTTATTATCCTGTGAAAGGCCCGAGCGCTCAAGGCCAGCTTGTTTGCCACGGTCTCCAGAAACGATCTGTTTTCTTTGGATAATTTACATAAAAACCTTAGCTCCTTTGAAGACATTTGGGAATTACAGTGAATTGAAAGTTTTTTGAATCTCTGTTCCTGTATTTTTCTGGCCCTGACCACCCTCTTTTTGATTGTTGCCGAGCTCTCACCGCGCCTTGCCTGGCCGAGTTCCGAGTAAGGTACGGCAGGAACTTCGATTTGAATATCTATCCGGTCCAGCAATGGTCCTGATATCCGGTTGCGGTAACGAATTATCTGACCCGGAAGACATGAGCACTTGTGTCTTGAATCTCCCAAATGTCCACAAGGACAGGGATTCTGTGCAGCTACAAGGGTAAATCTTGCCGGAAAAGAGAGTGTAATAGATGCTCTTGAAATGGTAACGACTCCATCTTCGATGGGTTGCCTGAGGCTTTCCAGGACATTCTTTTTGAATTCCGGTAATTCATCCAGGAAGAGTACGCCGTTGTGGGCGAGGCTCACCTGGCCCGGCCTCGGCACTGTTCCTCCGCCAATTAATCCGGCATCCGAGATAGTGTGATGGGGTGAACAAAAAGGTCTTGAAGTAATTAGCGGCTCTTCTGAAGGCAAAAGCCCTGCCACGCTGTATATAGTCGTTGTCTCAAGGGCCTCTTCAAAAGTGAGCGATGGCAGGATAGATGGAATGCGTTTAGCCAACATCGTTTTTCCAGATCCGGGCGGACCTGTCATAAGCACATTGTGACCGCCGGCCGCAGCTACCTCTAAGGCCCTTTTTGCATGTTCCTGGCCGATTACATCTTGAAAGTCACCGTATGGGGATTTATATTCCTTAAATAATTTATTGAGATCAATGTGCAACGGTTCGATCTTTGTGTTGGCCAGCAAAAAATCCACTACCTCTGAAAGATGATTTGCTGGATGTACGGAAGTTTCCCTTACTACAGCGGCCTCTGGGGCATTTGCTTTTGGAACTATGAATCCGTTAAGGTTCCAGTTCCTGGCAGCCAGAGAAATAGGAAGCATGGCCCTTGAAGACTTCAGTGTGCCGTCAAGGGACAATTCTCCCGCAATACAGTATTTACTGAGCGCTTCCTGCGGAATTATCTCTGTGGCGCACAGAATGGCGCAGGCTATTGGTAAATCCAGGGCCGACCCTTCCTTTTTCATGTCTGCAGGTGCGAGGTTTACAGTAATCCTCTGGGTAGGAAATGGATAGCCACAATTCTTAATAGCGCTTTTGACCCTTTCCCTGCTTTCTTTAACCGCTCCTTCCGGGAGTCCGACCATATTGAAAGAAGGTAGCCCTGGCGAAACATCTATCTCAATCTCTACAGGAAAGGCCTTTATCCCTATAACAACCCCGCTTTTCGCTACAGCAAGCATGAGCTACCGTGTCCCGCCTGATCAATTTTTTTGATCCCGACAACGCAGTTTTTTGTCAATTGCATATTTTTGTATTGATATGACATAACAAGCTGATCGGCTGAAAGGGGATTTATCTCAAAATTCTATTGAGAGTATACATTGGTTTCCGGTTATAGAAAATAAATAGCCGTTCACCATGTAAATATATCCTGCCGCAATAGAATGCAGGTTTCACCCGGTTATGATATTTACTTTTGCAACCAGCCCTCGATTTCTGCTCCTTGATATTCCTCCTGCTGGACTGTGAGGTCTAGGTTGATGACAAGGCCCGAATGCTTCCTGACTTCGCTGTCTTCCCTTAACTTCAGGTGGCGCTCCCTGGCTGTCCGGACATCCTCCAATGCCTTTTTCAAGGCCTGTCCAATGGCATTGCTCCTGTCTATCTCGCCAGGTTTTAATTTCGGGGCAATACCATCTTCCGCAATATCTTCAGCAAAGTGAGCGAGCTGTTTCATCTTTTCCATGGCCTGATCCATGATCTTCCAGCCCATGGTTCCATCTTTTTGGAAGAGCCAGGAAGTGCGGAGATGTTGCAGCATCTCTGTATACTTGCTTGTGACCTCTGCCTGCAACCTGTCCAGCAGTTCCCCGGGCAACCTTGTCTCTCCCCCGGGAAGGCCTGCTGCCTCCTCAGAGCTCAACTTGTCCAGTTTCCTCCGGAACTTTCTGGCGTGGATGGCCGATTCCCAGGCCTCTCTCTCAAGTGCTCGCCTGATATGGGGATCATCCGTCTTTTCCGCTTCTCCATTGTAGTGAGGGATCAACCTCTCCTCATATTCGATGTAAGACCTGAGAATAGTTGCCCGGTTGGTTGGATCGTAAGGATATAGTGCTGGTGTAAAATTGGGCTCTCCTCCCAATTTGCCTATGATCATCCCCAGCCAGTGAAAATGCCACATCTCCTCCCTGGAAATGGAAATAAGGCTCGCACCCAAAGGTGTATCTTCTCCTTCCATATAGCCGTGAACCAGATAGCGTATGATGGCCGCATGCTCATCGGCAAGATCCCTGTTCAACTTGTCAATCAAGGCCTGTTTTTCCATAAACAACCTCCTCGCAGTGATTTGATGACTTTAAGATGTCAATACCTATACGGTAAATATTCTTATGAACCCGTTATATCCTGCCTTGAAGCGGTTACCTTTTTCCGGGTTTCAAAGCTCACCCATCGCAGACCGGAGAGGCAGTGCAATCCGGCCCGCGATCGAAACCCTGCAAAAGGTAAACCGCTCCTGCGGCAGGGCACGGATGGCAACCGTTCACTGGCAGGGGATATTTCTTTGAGCAGTTTAACGGAAAGCCCCCGTAGTTTTCTCGGCTTTTGCTGTGGGGGAAACTGCATCGCCTTAAGCGCAGCGTAAGGCGAATGCAGAGGGGGCAGGACATCCCCCATGTCAAAGACCTTAAGAAAACAGGGGGCTGAAGTGTGAAGTGAAAAAGAAATATCCCCTCCCGTGAACGGTTACGTGGACCACGGGTTCAACCAAATATTTACACAGGTAAAACAGGCTGAATACTTGAAATCTTTGCAGTGCTCTCAGGAAATTTCAGAGTGTCTCATATTTAGTTTTGATACATAACTGTATCATAAGACAGGCTGGAAATCAACAAAGAAGCCGGACCCGATTAGAGCAAAGCCATCAAGCACGAGAATCTGCCTGAGCCGGGTTAAGAAAAAAGGTCTGCATAGTAAGCGTTCTCTTCCGAGACATTTTGTGTTAATTTTATAAAGATGCCTAACCATTAAGGAGGTCGCCATGTCTGGATTAACTTTGTGGACGAATCAAGAGATCAAGAAATTAAGACGGGACATAGACTTTCTTTACGACCACATGTGTCGCGATTTTGGTATAAGTAAATTCATGGATTTGCTCAGAGAAGAACCATTGGTGGATATTGTCGAGAAAAAGGATGGCTTTGTGGTCAGGGCAAACCTTCCGGACCTGGATCCTGAGGATTTGGATGTTTCTGTCATTGATGATCAATTGATTATCAGGGGAGAAAAAAGAGAGAAAATATCCAATAAAAAAGACGAAATTAAGCGCAGCAGGTCTTTCTCCAGCAGAGTTAGGCTGCCTTCCAGAGTTAAGATTGAAAATATCCGTGCAAGTTACAAAGAAGGAGTTTTGGAGATCGTTCTGCCTAAATACAGGTCCCCTGTTTCTCTACCTGTAAAAATCCTTAAGAAATAGAACAGAAGAGTTTCTTTTTGAGAAGCAGCCTTTCAGGAGGACATAATGGCTAAACAAAAATCCTTTGAAGTCCCTGCAAAAAATCTCAGGTGGAGCCTTGATCCGGCCACTTTGGCCTTTAAGACGACTGAGGACCTGAAACCACTTAAAGGAATTATCGGCCAGAAAAGGGGGGTTGAGGCCCTGCGATTCGGCATGGGAATGGATAAGGCCGGTTACAATGTATTTGTCACCGGGCTACCACGGTCTGGCAGAATGGCAGCGGTAAAAAAGGTCCTTGAAGAGGTCTCAACAGATAAGACGGTGCCGAATGACCTGTGCTATGTAAACAATTTCAAGAATCCCGAGGCACCAATACTCCTCAGTCTAAAGCCCGGGCTGGGCATCGAACTCAAAAGGGATTTGCACGAACTGATTGAAACCTTGAAGACAGAGGTACCCGGGCTTTTCGAAAGCCAGGATTATATCAGCCGCAAAAAAGAGATCATGGAGACCTATGAGAAAAAGACCAGAAATTTTTTCATGGGCCTGGAAAAAAAGGTAAAAGAAGCAGGATTCGCCCTTGTCAATCTCCAGATCGGCCAACAGACAAGGCCTGAGCTTATGCCTATCGTTGACGGAGAGCCTGTACCCATTCTCGAACTTGAGGCAAGGGTTGAAAAGGGAAGATTTCCCAGACAGGAGTATGAAGAGATCAGAAAAAGGTACGATAAACTCAGGCATGAGATCGACCAGATATTTCTTGAGATCAGGGCCCTGCAAAAAGAGATTGAGGAAAAAGGAAGGCAGATTGACAGGTTGATGTTCAATGAACTGGTATCTAAGCAAATCGACCCGTTAATTGATAAGTATAAAAATGATTCAGTTAATAAGTATTTTCAGGCCGTGATTGAGGACATGTCCGAGAACCTGCGTTTTTTTCTGAAACGGGATCAGCAGACAGGGCCGGGTCTGCTCATGTTCCCCGCAGGAGATCCCTTTGCGTCTTATCAGATCAATCTGCTGGTGGATAATTCCGGGCAAAAGGGACCTCCCGTCATTATTGAATCTTACCCCACGTATCGCAACCTGTTCGGGAGCATCGAACGTATAGTGGATCGCAGCGGCGTTTGGAGGACGGATTTCAGCAAGATCAAGTCCGGTTCTTTTATTAAGGCCAACGGAGGCTATCTGGTGTTAAATCTCATGGATGCCATAATGGAGCCGGGGGTTTGGCCGGCGCTTAAGCGGGCGCTAACGACCAAGAAAATGGAGATCCAGACATACGATCCCTTTTACCTCTTCACAACATCAGGTCTAAAGCCCGAGCCCATCGAGATGGACATCAAGGTAATCGTTTTGGCAGAGCCCCATCTTTATCAAATGCTCCATTACTACGATCATGACGTTGCAAAAATCTTCAAGGTCCGGGCTGACTTTGAAACAACTATGGACAAGACGGATGATACAATCAGCAAATTTGCAGAGTTTATCAAGATGAAGACCGGGGATGAAAAACTCAAGCCCTTTGACAGGACAGCAGTAGCTGCCTTGCTGGAGGAGTCCGTACGCATGTCGGGCTGGCAGGAGAAGATCTCCACCAGCTTTCCGCAGATTGCGGATCTTATCCGGGAGGCAGACTATTGGGCAGCTCAAGACGGTCAGGCCGAGGTCCGGGACAGACACGTTGATAAGGCTATAGAGACCAGGGTTTACCGCTCAAACAAGATTGAGAAGCATATACAGGAGATGATTGATCGCGGCACCCTCATGATTGACGTGGAAGGCGAGGTAGTGGGTCAAGTCAACGGCCTGGCCGTTTATGATCTTGGCGACTATATGTTCGGAAAGCCTTCCAGAATTACTGCATCCACTTCCATGGGCCGGGAAGGTATAATCAATATTGAGCGTGAAGCAGATATGTCCGGTAATATCCACAACAAGGGCGTTTTGGTCTTGAGCGGGTATCTGCGGAAGAAATATGCCCAGGATAAACCCTTGTCTGTGAGCGCAAGCATTGCCTTTGAACAGTCTTACAGCGGAGTGGAAGGCGACAGCGCCTCTTCCACAGAGATCTATGCATTGCTCTCCAGTTTATCCGGTGTTCCTATACGGCAGGACATTGCCGTGACAGGCTCTGTCAATCAAAAAGGCGAGATCCAGGCCATAGGAGCGTGTCCCGTAAATCATATCAGCCGAAGATTTCGATTCGGCCAAATTTTGGCCTTATGCCCCTCTGGACTTTCTGGAAATGCTGATTATTGAGATTCATTGTCATAAGAGCCTTATTCC
>PQXD01000010.1:18058-23231 GCA_003194485.1 Deltaproteobacteria bacterium | reverse complement strand
TCTCAAGTCCACGTAAGAGAAAGCCGGGGAAACCCTGACAATGTTTCATCTGCCCAAATACAGGTTCAATTATTCGCTTGCGAAATCCATAAATATATCGACTGACTGGGTTTTGGAGGTTCCTGTCCATGGCCTTGTATCTGTCGGAACGGTGCCTGATATTTTTGGAGCCGGATTCGGCCTTTCTCATCTCTTGCTCTTTCCGGGTTGAAACAAGAGCGTTTATTTCATCCTTGGATTCCAGGTATTCAAGATTATCGTCACTGCAATACCCTGCGTCAGCAAGGACTGTCTTTGCGTAAACATCTATTTCTGAAAGATTCTGCTGTGCCTGCTCCAGCATAGGTTTAAGCTGATGAATGTCATTGGCCTCATTCACCACGTCACAGGCAATAACTATCTGGTCTTCTGTAGCTACGGCCTGAGCATTATAACCTTGAATATAACCTTTGGACGTCTTCTGAATACGACTCTCAGAATCGGTCATATTGACCTTGGTTTCAGGCTTCACTGTGTCGTCAGGCTTTTGAGATTTTCTGCCGTGTTTCTTATGAGACTCCTTGCTCTTTTTGGCTTCAGCCTTTTTTCTGGCTTCCAGGTATTTTTTAGCCTCTTTGATCTTTGCAAGCCTTTTTTCTGCAGTACTCAAATCCTCAGGAAGTTCATCACCACGTTTGCTGCCATACAGCCTGTCTTCCTCCTGATCTGTCTTCTCTGCCTGCTCAAGGAGTGCTTCCAATTTCTCCTTGAGTCGCTTCTCTTGCTTGGAAAGCTGCTCATAAGTTTTGTTGCGGCTCAGGCTTGCATTGGCTTTAACCTTGGTGCCATCAAGGGCTATAATGCCAGCCTTTACCAAACCAGAAGCCTTACAGAGAAGTAGTATCTGGGGAAAAAGATCCTGCAGAGCCCTGAGATGTCTTTTGCGAAATTCTGATATGGTTCTAAAATCTGGAAAATTACCGGCAGCAAGCCATCTGAATGCCACATCATCTACCAGGGCTTTGGCAATCTTCCTGCTGGATGGAATACCCATACAGTAGGCGTATAAAAGTATCTTTACCATCATTGCCGGATGATAGGCTGCGCTTCCCTGGCCATTGGCTCTGTAAGCTGTGATTAATGCTGACAGATCCATTTGATCAACTGTCTCAGATATAAATCGGGCAAGATGGTCCTGGGGGAGCCAGTCGTCCAGAGATGGGGGTAGCAGATATGGTTGCTCCGGATTATAGCTTCTGAAATTGTAGTTCATGAGGCCCTCAAAAAGCAATTATCATGTTGAAATTATATAATATTTTACCGAATTCGGCCTCATTTTGCAACTAATATTTGCGGGACAGACTCATAGGCGGAGTCAACCAGAAGATCGAAGGTTTTTATCACTGCTGTGTGACAACCAAACTTACCGGAAAACAGGGAGTGATGGTTCCGGATAGCAATGTCAAAGACCTCATGCTGCGAAAAGATGTGGTCCAGGCCGTAAAAGAAGGGAAGTTCCATATCTATGCCGTCAAGACCGTTGACGAGGGAATCGAGGTCTTGACCGGAAAGAAGGCAGGCAAAAGGAAGGCTGACGGAACCTATCCCAGAGGAACCATCAATGCCCTTGTGGATGCAAGATTGAAAGAACTGGCCGAAGGATTGAAGGCCTTTGGCAATGAGGACGAGAAGGAAAAGAAAGGGCGGACTGCCAGATCCGGGAAGAAAGGCCGAGAGGGCGGGCGTGGGCCCCGGTAATTGCCCTGGATCAGTATTGTTTGTTGGCAATGCGGAAGAAATGCCACGCCAGGAGGATTCCGCCGGCAGTTATGGCGGAATCTGCTATGTTAAAGGCCGGCCAGTGGTACGGACCCGCATAGAAGTCCAGGAAGTCAATAACAGATCTATAGCGGATCCTGTCTATCAGGTTTCCAAGTGCTCCGCCGAATACCAGCGAGATTCCCCATACAAGCGGATAGCTGCGGCAGCGGGAGCTTCGATAAAGATAAAGGAGGCCGCAGAGAGCGACAACGCTTATTACCTGGAAAAATATGTGTCCCCATTTACCGGCCCCTGCCATAAATCCAAAAGCAGCCCCCGTGTTGGTTATATAAGTAATATTAAAAAATCCTTGCAGAACAGGTCTTACTTCATGGAGCTGGAGGTTGGAGACCACTACGGCCTTGCTGATCTGGTCTGCAAGTACAACCAAAAGAACCGCGAACAAAAAGGGTCTCATTGAAAAAGAGGTGAACAAGTTCATCGGTCTTCGCTGTCTTTAGGCGCCTTCTTTCCACCATCCCTTTCTTTATGCGGGTTCTTTTGATCCTTGCCGCGCTTAAGGTCGTTGTAAAGCCCGCTGTCCCGCGGGAGCAGCTCCAGGGCCTTGTTTTTGTGATATTGGGCGGATCGTTGATTTCCCGCGGCCTTGTAGTGAAGGTAGAAATAGTAGTGGGCCTCGCCCTGTTTGTCGAGGGCGGCAAAACACCTGCCCAACTGCAGGTAAATACCTGCGGGATCCGGCCAGGATTTTTTCAGGGCCTCGAGCACGGGAAGGGCCTCGGCCGGCTTTTGCAGCTCAAGGTATGACCTGGCCAGAAAGAACCTGGCAGTTGAATCTCCGGGATGTCTTTTGCTGTATGGACCTATAATCGAGATGGCCTTTTGATATTTTCCTGCTGCAAAGTAGGCTCTCCCCTGTTCCGCCTGAAATTCAGGCCTTTCCGGGGCTGAAGACACAAGATTGTCGAATGCCTTCAGGGCCTCACCATATTCCCGGGCGGCAAGCAGCGACTGGGCAAACCCATAGAGGAGGAATATATCATCCGGAGTGGTATTGAGTTCCCGTTTGTAGTATTTTATCATGACTGTCGGATCATGCGTTAAGACCTTTGCCTTGACCTGTATCTTTCTCAGCCTGAATCGGTCCTCCGGGAACTTTTGTACGCATCTGTTTGTGTTCCAGAAATCCTCCAGATAGGTCATTCTCTCGCTGGCTCCCGGGTGTGTGGAGAGGTAACTGGGTATGGCACTTGTACCGAGCCATCGATATTTCTGCATTTTTTGCAGGACCGTAAGAAGCCCCCGGGGGTTATAACCGGCCTTGCATATCCATTGACATGCCCTCCGGTCCGCCTCTTCTTCGTCTTCACGACTGTATTTAAGGGCTATAGATGCATTCAGGGCGCCTGAAGTTGCGAGTACGGCAGAACCGGCCTGCCCTTGTCCCAAAAAGAGCCCGGCTATGGCTATGGCGGCAGTGGCTATGTTTATCCGCTGCATTCGCTCCATGCGCCTTGCTATATGTCTTCCCTGAACATGGCCTATTTCATGGGCAAGGACGCACAGCAGCTCATTTTCAGTATCTATGACTTCGAGCAGACCGGTGTGCACGAATACGAGACCTCCGGGCATGGCAAAGGCGTTCAGGCCATCATCCTGTATGACGAAAAACTCGTAGTCAAAGAGCTTGCCCTCGACCTGGTCAAGCACCTTTTGGCCTATATCGGATACATAGCCGACAATTTCCGGATCCTTTATGAGCGGGACCTGGGATTCAACCATGCGCAGCAGTTTATCCCTCATTTCCCGTTCTTCTTCAATGGACATCATTGCACAGACGGGCGAGGCCAAAAAGATAAAGGCGAAAACCAGAACGCAAAAAAGGTAAAGAAGACGATTATACATAATAGCTATATGGTCGTAAACATTCGGTGAACCCGTGGTCCCACGTAACCGTTCACTGGTAGGGGATATTTCTTTTCACTTCACACTTCAGCCCCTTGTTTTCTTAAGGCTTTTGACATGGGGGATGTCCTGCCCCCTCTGCATTCGCCTTATGCTGCGCTTAGAGTCTGTCCCGCAAATATTAGTTGCAAAATGAGGCCGAATTCGGTAAAATATTATATAATTTCAACATGATAATTGCTTTTTGAGGGCCTCATGAACTACAATTTCAGAAGCTATAATCCGGAGCAACCATATCTGCTACCCCCATCTCTGGACGACTGGCTCCCCCAGGACCATCTTGCCCGATTTATATCTGAGACAGTTGATCAAATGGATCTGTCAGCATTAATCACAGCTTACAGAGCCAATGGCCAGGGAAGCGCAGCCTATCATCCGGCAATGATGGTAAAGATACTTTTATACGCCTACTGTATGGGTATTCCATCCAGCAGGAAGATTGCCAAAGCCCTGGTAGATGATGTGGCATTCAGATGGCTTGCTGCCGGTAATTTTCCAGATTTTAGAACCATATCAGAATTTCGCAAAAGACATCTCAGGGCTCTGCAGGATCTTTTTCCCCAGATACTACTTCTCTGTAAGGCTTCTGGTTTGGTAAAGGCTGGCATTATAGCCCTTGATGGCACCAAGGTTAAAGCCAATGCAAGCCTGAGCCGCAACAAAACTTATGAGCAGCTTTCCAAGCAAGAGAAGCGACTCAAGGAGAAATTGGAAGCACTCCTTGAGCAGGCAGAGAAGACAGATCAGGAGGAAGACAGGCTGTATGGCAGCAAACGTGGTGATGAACTTCCTGAGGATTTGAGTACTGCAGAAAAAAGGCTTGCAAAGATCAAAGAGGCTAAAAAATACCTGGAAGCCAGAAAAAAGGCTGAAGCCAAAAAGAGCAAGGAGTCTCATAAGAAACACGGCAGAAAATCTCAAAAGCCTGACGACACAGTGAAGCCTGAAACCAAGGTCAATATGACCGATTCTGAGAGTCGTATTCAGAAGACGTCCAAAGGTTATATTCAAGGTTATAATGCTCAGGCCGTAGCTACAGAAGACCAGATAGTTATTGCCTGTGACGTGGTGAATGAGGCCAATGACATTCATCAGCTTAAACCTATGCTGGAGCAGGCACAGCAGAATCTTTCAGAAATAGATGTTTACGCAAAGACAGTCCTTGCTGACGCAGGGTATTGCAGTGACGATAATCTTGAATACCTGGAATCCAAGGATGAAATAAACGCTCTTGTTTCAACCCGGAAAGAGCAAGAGATGAGAAAGGCCGAATCCGGCTCCAAAAATATCAGGCACCGTTCCGACAGATACAAGGCCATGGACAGGAACCTCCAAAACCCAGTCAGTCGATATATTTATGGATTTCGCAAGCGAATAATTGAACCTGTATTTGGGCAGATGAAACATTGTCAGGGTTTCCCCGGCTTTCTCTTACGTGGACTTGAGA
>PQXD01000010.1:0-17506 GCA_003194485.1 Deltaproteobacteria bacterium | reverse complement strand
CGGTTGCCATCCGCGCCCTGCCGCAGGAGCGGTTTGCCTTTTGCAGGGTTTCAGTCGCGGGCCAAATTGCACTGCCTCTTTCGGTCTGCGATGAGTGAGCTTTGAAACCCGGAAAAAGGTAACCGCTCCAAGGCAGAATATAACGGGTTCATAAGAATATTTACATATGGTCCTTGAAAATATTCCATCTGCTGCGTTGCATAAGAGCTGAAAGCCGAAAGTGGTTAATTACGATAGCCCTTTGAGCCTTGAGCTGATTTCCACACCTTGCACCTGCCTGCCGGCAGGTCTCGGGCTTTTTAAGCGGAATTATATTTCAGGACTTTTTACAGTATAATTCGGAAGTGAGTATTTTATAAAATAAAAACCGATGACTTGCTATTTGTTTATGAAAAAGATAAGAGTTCAGGGTCAACCGAAAATCTGAATGTAAATATTCGGTGAACCCGTAACGGTTAATGAAAAAGATTATGAAAGATAAAGATATGATTTCTTTTTCGCCATTTGTTGCCGAAGAGGATATAAAGAGGGAAAAATCCAGGGCCAGAGAGATAAGGCGCAGCAGATGGTGGCAGCAGAAGTGTGCTCAAGGTGTCTGTTTCTACTGCGGGAGGCGCGTGGGGCCTTCCAGTCTCACGATGGATCATGTGGTTCCCCTGGTTCGAGGGGGTCGAAGCATTAAGAACAACCTGGTGCCGGTCTGCAAGGAATGCAATAACAGAAAGAAATATCTGCTGCCCATGGAGTGGGAAGACTACCTTAAGGGGCGAAAGAAATAATCTGGACGCCTCTCAGGAGGACTTATGTGCGGCATAGTGGGTTATATTGGTCACAGGTGCGTATTGCCCATACTCTTAGACGGCCTTCGAAGGCTGGAGTACAGGGGCTATGATTCAGCCGGGGTGGCATGGGTCCTTGAGGGGTCTGTCCACCGTGCCAGGAGCGAGGGCAAGCTGGGCAGGCTGGACCTGTTGCTGGACGGCATCCGTGATGTACCAAGCTCTGTCGGGCTGGGCCATACGCGCTGGGCTACCCACGGAGAGCCCACCGAGGCCAATGCCCATCCTCACACAGACTGTACCGGGAACCTGGTGGTCGTTCACAACGGCATTATTGAAAACTATTACTCCCTTCGCCGGCAGCTCCAGAATGAGGGTCATATCTTCAGGTCGGAGACAGATACCGAGGTCCTGGCGCACCTTATTGAAAAGTATCTGGATGGAGATCTGGTCCAGGCCGTCAGGGATGCCCTGATGGAGGTCAAGGGCGCCTATGCCATAGGAGTGCTGTGGCAGGGCAGCCCTGACATATTGGTTGCCGCACGAAAGCAGAGCCCCATGGTCCTGGGGCTTGCGGACAATGAGTGTTTCCTGGCCTCGGATATCCCCGCACTCTTGCCCTATACGCGTAACGTGATCTTTCTGGACGACGGGGAGATGGCCACCCTGTCCAGAAACGGTGCCGAGGTGAGGCTCATAGATAGCGGCAGGCCTGTAGTAAAGTCTCCTCAGGCCATTTCCTGGGATGCGACCATGGCAGAAAAGGCCGGATATAAGCATTTCATGCTGAAGGAGATCTACGAGCAGCCCCAGGGTGTACTGAATACTTTCCGCGGTCGCGTGATGCCGGAGCCCGGAGAGGTAAGCCTGCCCGAAATTGAGCTCTCTCCTGATCTGATAAAGGGCCTCAGGAGGGTGGTGCTTCTTGCCTGCGGCACATCCTGGCATGCAGGCCTTGTAGCAAAATACTGGATAGAAAAATGGGCGGGCCTGCCGGTAGAAGTTGACCTTGCTTCCGAGTTTCGCTACAGGCATCTCATATTAGATGAGACCGTGCTCACAGTCCCGATTTCCCAGTCCGGAGAAACGGCTGATACCCTGGCCGGGCTCCGTATGGCGAAAGGGCTGGACTCACCCGTAATAGCTATTTGCAACGTGGTCGGCAGTACCATAACCAGAGAGTCGGACAGTACAATTTACACCCATGCAGGCCCGGAGATAGGGGTTGCCTCGACCAAGGCCTTTACCAGCCAGCTTTCAGCCCTTTATGTCCTTGCGCTTTATCTGGGCCAGGCCAGAAACAGTCTCAGCACAGGAGATATCAGGGACAAGATATCTGCCTTGATAAGTGTTCCCGGGTTGCTGGAAGACGGCCTTGTTCCGTGGCATCAGCAGACAATGGAGCTGGCGGACACCTTTTACGGCTACAAGGATTTTTTATATCTTGGCAGGGATATTCATTTTCCCATCGCCCTTGAAGGTGCCCTCAAGCTCAAGGAAATTTCTTACATCCATGCCGAGGGATACGCAGCCGGGGAGATGAAACACGGTCCCATTGCCCTGATCGACAGGAATATGCCGGTGGTAGCCCTGGCCCCCCGTGATCACGTCTATGATAAGGTGCTCAGTAATATGGAAGAGGTGCGCTCAAGGCGCGGCATTGTCATAGCCCTTGGAGAAGGAGGCGATGAAGGCATTTCCAGGATCGCACAGCATGTTATATCAGTGCCCGGACCAGAGGATCCTGACATCAACCCGTTTCTTTATACCGTTCCATTGCAATTATTGGCCTATGAAATAGCTGTTGCCAGGGGATGTGATGTGGATCAGCCCCGCAACCTGGCAAAGAGCGTTACTGTTGAATAACAGAATGTCCGCCGAATCGCTTCATTCAATGAAAAAGATACTGGTTACCGGAGCGGCCGGATTCATAGGATATCACCTTTCCAGGCGGCTTCTGGAGGAAGGGAGAGAAGTTGTGGGCCTTGACAACATGAACGACTATTATGATCCGGCCCTCAAGGAGGCCCGCCTTTCCATGCTCACACCATATACCGGCTTCAAATCCGTGCGCATGGACCTGTCGGACAGGGAGGCAATGGAGAATCTTTTTGCGGCAGAGGGGTTTGATGGAGTGGTCAACCTGGCAGCCCAGGCGGGTGTGCGCTATTCTCTTATAAACCCTCATTCCTATGTGGACTCAAACCTGGTGGGCTTTATAAATGTCCTTGAGGGCTGCAGGCATAATGGCATTAAGCACCTGGTCTTTGCCTCGTCCAGCTCTGTGTACGGGGCAAACACCAGGATGCCCTTCAGTGTCCATGACAATGTGGACCATCCGGTTTCCATATATGCCGCCACTAAAAAGGCAAACGAACTGATGGCCCATACCTACAGCCACCTGTACGGCCTGCACTGTACGGGGCTTCGTTTTTTTACTGTTTACGGACCGTGGGGAAGACCCGACATGGCCCTCTTTTTGTTTACAGATGCCATATTAAAAGATCGTCCCATAGATGTGTTTAACTACGGCAAAATGTGCAGGGACTTTACTTACATAGATGACATTATTGAGGGGGTGGTAAGGGTCCTGGACAGACCGGCGGAAGCCGATCCCGGCTGGACCGGCGAGGCGCCTGATCCGGGTTCGAGCTATGCGCCGTACAGGCTCTATAATATCGGGAATAATCAGCCGGTGGAGTTGCTGCGCTTTATCGAGATAGTGGAAGAATGCCTGGGAAAGAAGGCCCGGAAGAATCTGCTGCCCATGCAGCCAGGGGACGTGCCGGCCACCTATGCGGATATTGATGACCTGATGAGAGACGTGGGGTTCAGGCCGGATACCACCCTGGAAGAAGGGATTCCCAGGTTCATTGCCTGGTATATGGATTATTATAAGGTGTGAGCCAGGGGCAATCGCTCAGCCAACATCTCAAGAAGCCTGTCGATGCCGTCTTCAGTCACTGCAGAGATGTAAGCTGCTTCAGGGTTGGAGCCAGGGATATCTCCTTCCAGCAGGTCTATTTTGTTATAGGCCAGTATCCTTGGAGTGGTTAACAGGTCCATTTCTTTCAGGATCTGTTCGACTGCCATTATCTCCTCTTTTTTATACGGGCTGGTTGCATCGACTACGTGTAAGAAAAGATGCGCGTCTTCCAACTCTTCCATGGTGGCCTTAAATGCCACCCGGAGGTCATTTGGCATGTGCCGGATAAAGCCGACGGTATCTGCCAGCAGCGCCTTTTTTGCCCCGGGGAGGTCAATCTGTCGTGTTGTTGTATCAAGGGTTGCAAAGAGCCTGTTTTCGGCAAAGACTTTGCTGCCGGTGAGTAAATTAAGGAGGGTGGATTTCCCCGCATTGGTGTAACCAATAATTGAGATCAGCGGGAGGCCTTTCTTGGCCCTGCGCTTTCTTCTCTCCGCTCTTCCCCTGGACAGGCCCTTTAGTTCCCGCTCGAGAGAGCTGATACGCTGTTTTACCCTCCTGCGGTCCTCCTCCAGCTTTGTTTCGCCGGGACCTCTTCCTCCGATGCCGCCGGCAAGCCTTGACATGGCTGTCCCCCGGCCTATGAGCCTTGGAAGAAGGTAGCGTAGCTGGGCCAATTCCACCTGGATTTTCCCCTCTTTGCTTTGGGCCCTTCTCGCAAAGATGTCCAGGATCAGCTGGGTGCGGTCTATGACTTTGAGATCCACCATCCTGGCGATATTGTTTAATTGCACGGCCCCGAGGTCCTGGTCAAAGATTACCATGGTTGCCCCCAGGTAAAGGCCCTTCATCAGGATATCCCTCAGCTTTCCTTTACCCAGCAGATGTGCGGGGTTGTAGCGAGGAACACGCTGCCATATCCTTTCCAGCACCTCCACATTGGACGAGCGGGCAAGCTCTGCAAGCTCTGCAAGGGATCGTTCCGCCTCGAAGCGGGGATGTTGACTTGCGTGGACCAGGATCGCGCGCTCTTCCGCCCCTTCGAGGGACAGCCCGCCCTGGGATTTCTGCATTTCTGTCTCAAGCTCCTGGATAAAATCTCCAAAAGGCAGGTCGATGGCGCTGGGATGCCGGAAGGTAAGGATTTTCCAGTGCCGGTTTTCAGGGTTTGGCGGCAGGAGGTGGGCAAGGCATACCCGGCCCGGCAGGTTGTCTTTGACCTCAATATTTACCATGGCATCCAGTCTCAGCAAGGCAAGATCCGAGAGATCCTCCGTATCTATTCCGTCATTTTTGCCAAAATGTGTATGAATACACCGCAATCCCTTCAGACGGCCAAGCCCCCTGCGGTAGAAGCTTATGTCCGGTATCAATATACCGTGATGATCGCCCAGAATGACGTGGCGTATTATACCTTTTCGGTTTACTATGATCCCGACTTGTCTGGCCGTATGGCTGGATATCCCGGCTAAAGTTCTTGCTATTTCAGGGGTTAACAACTTGTCTGGGGGTATTTTTCTGCGCAGGAGGCGCTCAAGGTCCCGGCGCTCGGAATGTGACAGGCTTTTAGTGTTTCCGAAAATTTTTCTTGCTATGGCTTAATACTCCTGAAATCGATTATAATTAATATAATATATGTTTCACGCGAGACAATGACAAGCCCGCCCTTACGAAAAACCAAGATAATATGCATAGCCAACCAGAAAGGCGGCGTGGGTAAGACCACAACAGCGGTCAATCTGGCGGCAGGCCTTTCCATTCTCAGGAAGTCTGTATTGCTTGTAGACTGCGATGCCCAGGGAAACGCCACCAGCGGCCTCGGAATCGGCCAAAAGGGGCTGGACAAACACCTCTATCACGCCATCCTTGGCCTGGTCAGTGCGGCCGAAGCGATACTGCCCACATCTGTTGCCAATCTTTCCATTATTCCTTCAAACATGGATCTCGTAGGAATAGAGGTGGATCTGGCAGGACGCAAGAATAGAGAGGGCGTACTGAAGGAGCTTTTGGCTCCCCTAAGTTCCTTTGATTATATATTGCTGGACTGCCCCCCCTCTCTCGGCCTGATAACCGTGAATGCCCTGAGCGCCTCCAATTCGGTGATCATTCCCATGCAATGCGAATATTATGCACTTGAGGGCCTGAGCCAGTTGATAAAGATCATAAGGCTCGTAAAACACAATTTCAATCCCGGGCTTCATATTGAAGGATTGCTGCTCACCATGTACGATTACCGTATCCGTCTCGCATTTCAGGTCGCCCGGGAGATCCGGACACATTTCAGGGGGTTGGTCTACAAGACTACTATCCCAAGAAACGTGAGGCTGGGTGAGAGTCCGAGTCATGGAAAGCCGATATTTTCATACGAACCGAGATCCAGGGGGGGCAGAAAGCTACCTGGCCCTTGCCCGTGAGTTCCTGGGCTGCCAGAGGAGGTCGTGATGAAGCTCAAAAGGGGATTGGGGAAAGGGCTTGGGGCCCTTCTTTCTCCGGAAGACATATATGATTTAGAGAGTCCAGGGTCTTTCCTCTGTCCCATAGAGAAGATCAGGCCGAATCCCGATCAGCCGCGAAGGCGCATGGATCATGATTCTCTTGAGGGCCTTGCCGGGTCCATCAGGGAGAAAGGGGTCCTTCAGCCCCTGGTGGTCCGGGAGGTTGACGGTGTCTATGAGCTGATAGTCGGCGAAAGGCGGTGGAGGGCGGCACAGAAGGCCGGGCTCAAGGCGGTCCCTGTTGTCATAAAAGACGTGAGCCCGGACGAGCTTCTCGAACTGGCACTGGTTGAGAACATACAGAGAGACGATTTGAATCCTCTGGAGGAGGCCATGGCCTACGGCAGGCTTGTCAATGAAATGGGGCTTACACAGTCCCAGGTGGCCTCAAGGGTGGGGAGGGAAAGGTCCACCGTGGCCAATTTCCTGAGGCTTCTCAATTTACCTGACTATGCTCAAACCGATCTGCTTGACGGGCGGCTCGGCATGGGTCATGCCCGGGCCCTTTTGATGCTGGAAGATCCTGAAAGGCAGAGGGAACTCAGGGACGAGATAATAAAAAAAGGGCTTTCCGTACGCAAGGCAGAGGTCCTGGCCCGTCGATTGGCTGAAGGGAAAGGGCCGGGCACGAGAGTAAGAAAGGAAGATCCTAACATCAGGAGCCTTTGTGAAGACCTGACCCGCAGGCTCGGTTCCAGGGTAAAGATAGTGCAGACCAAAAGGGGCGGCAGACTGGAGATACGCTATCGTTCTATGCAGGATCTGGAAAGGGTTATACGGTTGCTCAGTGCAGACGGGGCATGATTCCGCCCGGGGTGCGCAGGCCAGGCATTCTTACGGATTTTTTTGAATGACAGCAGTTGCGGCAATCCTTATTTGTAAACGTATACCCCTCCTCCATCTATAGGGTCTATCTGATTAAAATTGTAAATTTTTTCAATATGGGCCTGGTGGATGACAGTATTTGCCACCATGAGCAGCCTGCCACCGACCGTCTTCAGGTTCCTGGATAAGACCATCCCTGGCTCCAGCTTGGAAATAGGGATAACCATCTCGGTCCCGGCAACCGGGTTGAAATTATGCAACACATCCATAAAATGAAATACGATTTCCGGATCAAACTCGTAGCCGCTTTTCTTTTTAAGGGTATTCAGGGCAACCTCACGGGAAAGGCCCAATTTTTGAATCATTTCGTCATAGGAGCTGGCTATATGAATGATCCGTGCCCCCACGTGAATACCCGTATTCTTCAGTCCGTCCGGATATCCTGATCCGTCAAAATTTTCGTGATGGGACCTGATCAGGATACTCGCCTGCCGCAGACTTTTAATGGAATTAAAGGCCAGGTAACCCAGCACAGGATGTTGCCGGTAGATGGATGCCTCGAAAAGGGTTAACTCTTTCTCTTTTTTTCTCAGAATTTCACGAGGTACGCCTATAAGGCCGATGTCATGCAATATCGCCGCGATTTCTATAAGCTCGCAGTCTTTTTCATCCAGGCCCCGGCGCTGGGCTACGGTCTTAGAGAGGGCGGCCACCCTCTTGCAGTGCCCGCCCAGGTCGGGGTCGTACATTTCCATCAGTTGCCCGAACACCCGTATGGAATCAAAGAGGTTACCCTTGACTACCTTGTACAGTTCCTCCAATTTCTTATTTTTAAGCCGTACCTCCCGGGTCCTTTCCTCTACCTTTTTTTCAAGATTTTGATTTAAATCGAGCAGTTCGGCGTTCTGTTTCCGGGTTAATTTAAAAAGCCTCTTATTTTCATTAGTTAGCTCATAATATTTAAGGACATCTCTGATAATAAGTTTTATCTCTTCGTCATTCCATGGCTTGGTTATGAATCGATAGACCTCTCCTTTGTTAATGGCATCCATGGTCGCGTTTATATCAGCATAGCCGGTGAGCATAATCCGGATGGTATCCGGAGACAGCTTTTTGGACCTCCTCAAGAATTCCGAGCCGGTCATCCCCGGCATCCTTTGGTCAGATACAATGACCGAAATTTGTCTCCCGTCCAATTTTCTCAGACCTTCCTCCCCACTGCTGGCAGTCAAAATATCATAACCCTCTTTTCTGAAGAGACGCTCCAGTGAGCGTAAGACATTTTTCTCGTCGTCTACAAAGAGAATGGTATGTTTGTATTTTTTCAACATGCTTGCCATGCCTCCGCAAAACAGTAAATGGAACAGGTAACATCTTTGTTGCTTCTTATCGGCAAAAGATGCCGTTTTATTAACCCGAATTATGCAGCAGCCAAGTTTGCCAAAGATGCGAGGCGGAAGGCACGCAGACGTACTTTTGTACTTCAAGTGCCTGACAACAAAGCAGATTTGGTAAAATTGGCTGCTCCTTGTGGCTTCAAATACCGAACAATTTTTAACTCCGGTGGAATGCACCTTTTGGGTGAACATTCCAAACTGGACAATACACCATAACTTACTGATTTTTCTATTTGTTCCTTATTGTTCGGTGTTTGAAGTGCATAATTTGGGATTAAGCACAATTTTTCTGGGACAACAGGTTCCTGAAACGGTGTCTATTCCCTGCTCCCTTAAACTTCCATCCCCAAAATGCCGAAAAGACAGACGGTCATTGCATTTCCGGATGGAAAAATTGCGAACAAGTGATTCAAAGTTACGAGGCAAAGGTGATGGATGACTTCATGAATAAAGACAAAGAAATCAAAGATGATGCCAAGGTATATATCAAAGAACTTATTGAGGCCAACAAAGAGTTAAGGCAGAAAATCAGTAATTGTATTGAGGGCAGAAAGGCATTGCAAGAAAAAAAGAAAATCTTTTAAAGATAAGTGAATTAGCCCAAGATGCTATTATTATGTTGAATGACGAAGGAAAAGTCTCCTATTGGAATAAGGCCGCTGAAAGGACATTTGGCTATAGGCCGGAACAGGTAATTGGCAAGAATTTGCATGAATTTTGTGTCTCAAAGAAAGATCAGGAAGCTTTTAGAAGGGGATTTGGCAGATTTAAGGAAACCGGACAGGGTCCTGTCGTTGGGAAAAGAGTTGAGGTAACGGCTATCAGAAAGGATGGGACCGAGTTTCCGATATCACTTTCCATTTCATCCATAAAGTTGAAAAACAGATGGAATGCAATAGGGATAGCAAGAGACATCTCTGAACGTAAAAAAATAGAAAAGGAAATCAGATTTGCCAACTCAGAACTCAATCAGATATTCAACGCCGCAGCCGACGGTATGCGCATAATTGATAAAGATTTTAACATACTCAGGATCAATGAGACTTTTTCCGCTTTATCAGGCATAAGCGTAGATGAATCAATGGGCAAAAAGTGCTATGGGGTGTTTTCCACCCCCTTATGTCATAGTTCTGACTGTCCATTGGTCCGAATTCTCAACGGTGAACAGCGTATTGAATGTGAGATAGAAAAAGATTGCAAAGACGGCGGCAAAACCTTTTACAGTGTGATAGCAACTCCCTTTGGCGGACCTGATGGTAAACTGGTTGGCATTATCGAAGACATAAGGGACATCACGGAAAGCAGGCAGATCCTTGGCCAGCTTTTACAGTCTGAAAAGATGGCCTCCATCGGACAACTGGCTGCAGGCGTGGCCCACGAGATCAATAACCCTACCGGATTCGTGAGCAGCAACCTGAAGACACTGTCGGACTATCAGGATGATATCGTTATGCTCATAGAACAATACAGAAGACTGACCACAGACCTTAAAGAGACCATGGCAACAGCGGAATACCCGGTCTCCATCTCAGAGCAACTCGAGCGTATTGCCGAGCTTGAGGCTGAAGCTGACATAGATTTTGTCCTGAATGATATCTCAGACCTCGTTAAAGAATCCAGGGAGGGGACTGAACGAATCAAAAAGATCGTCCTTGACCTGAAGAACTTTGCCCATCCAGGGGAAGGCAAGCCCAAGTATGCAGATATCAATAAAAACATGGAATCAACCCTGAATGTCGTCTGGAACGAGCTGAAGTACAAGGCCAAGGTCGTCAAGGAATACGGAGACCTGCCCCAGGTGAAGTGTTATCCGCAGCAACTGAATCAGGTCTTCATGAATCTTTTGGTAAATGCGGCCCAGGCCATAGAAAAGGAAGGGGAGATCAGGATCGTGACCCGGCCTGTTAATGGGTATGCGGAGATCAAAATAAGTGACACGGGGATGGGGATTCCTGAGGAAAAACTCTCCATGATATTTGACCCGTTTTTTACCACCAAGGAGGTGGGCAAGGGAACGGGTTTGGGTCTGAACGTGGCCTATAACATCATTAAAAAGCACAACGGTACCATTGATGTGGAGAGCACTGTGGGCAAAGGGACCACCTTTACGATCCGGATACCGGTGCAAAAAGAGGTATGATGATAGTTAACCGTAAACAGCTATGAAATTATGGATTCAAAGAAATTTTACCAAAAGCTCGATCGTGTCCTGGATATTCCGACCCTGCCTGTAGTGGCAATCAAGGTAAACAAGCTACTCCAGGACTACGATATATCCATCACTGAACTGACCGGAACCATAGAGAAAGACCAGGCCATTGTCTCCAGGATATTAAGGTTGGTCAACTCGGCCTTTTACGGACTTCAATCCAAGGTTGAGAGCGTTCACCAGGCCTTGGTTGTATTAGGTCTCAACACGGTCCGAAACGTCGTCATTTCAGTGTCAGTCATAAAGGCCTTTTCAGGGAAAGACAGCTTTGAAGGGTTCGACATCAAAGACTTCTGGAGGCATTCGGTTGGTGTGGCCGTGGCCAGCAGGTATCTTGCCGTACAAACCCGTCTTGACAATCCTGATGACTGTTTCATTGCCGGCCTGCTCCATGATATCGGCAAGGTGATTCTCTCCGAGTATTTCAAGGAGCCCTTCGGTCAGGTCTGGGCATCAGTCCGGGATGATGGCCTGTCCTTTTATGAGGCGGAAAGAAACCTGTTGCCTCTCAACCATGCACAAATCGGAGGTCATTTAGCTGCCAAGTGGCGGCTTCCACCCGACCTGATCGATACAATCAGGTATCATCATACACCCAGAGAAGGCGCCTCTAATCTTGATCAACTGATGATCGTGCATGTAGCAGACATTATTGTAAATACCCGCAAGGCTGATCCGGGGAATGCCTGCGATTTTACAAATACCTATCCCAAAGCCGCAGAGATTATGAGACCTCAGCTTGAAACCGTATCAGACTGGTTTCCATCAGTTGCAACCGAAATCGAATCGGCCTGCGAATTGTTGCTTGAAGAGGAATAGTGACAGCGGGTTTTGTGAGTGAAAATGAAAGATTACAGACATACAGTCCTGTGCGTGGATGACGAGGTGAACATCTTGAGATCCTTAAAGCGATTGCTTCGAAAGGAGGATTACCGCCTCCTGACGGCCTCAAGCGGTGAACAGGGTCTCGAAATCCTTAAAGAGAATGCCGTCAATCTGGTGATCTCTGACCAAAGGATGCCCGGAATGAGTGGCACCGAGTTTTTGGCCAGGGTAAAGGAAGAGTATCCTGATATAATTCGTGCCATCCTCAGTGGCTACACCGAAGTCGATGCCATTATGGACTCTATCAACAGGGGCCATATCTACAAGTTCCTCCTTAAACCATGGAATGACCAGAATCTGATATTGGATATACGGCAGGCCCTGGAACACTGTGACCTCATTCAGTCCAACAGGTTCCTTAATCAAAAGATCCTGGAACAAAACCGGGAATTAAAGAAACTGAACGAGAATCTGGAGAAGCTGATTCAGGAAAGGACCGAAGAGCTGAGGATTCAGAACCATGCCCTGAAGCTGGCCCGCGCTGTCCTGCAGGACCTGCCCATGCCGATCATCGGTGTCAGCGCCGAGGGGATGATCGCGCTGATTAATCACGAGGCGGAATCTCTATCGGCCAATGGCAAGAGCATTGAGCTGGGCAGGAATCTCGATGATTACTTCGCAGACAAAGTACAGGAAGATGTGCTCGCCGTGCTTGAGAATAAGACACCGCGGATACTCGAGAACTACCAATTATCAGATATAACCTATGATATCAGCTTTACACCCCTTTCGGCAAGGTTTGAAGGGAAGGGAGTTATCCTGACGTTAAAAAAAGTAAATATTCGGTGAACCCGTTATATCCTGCCCCGAGCTTCCCTGAACAGTTCAGGCACCCCGCGAAGCCTCTTGACCACCCGATCCTTTCCGATGGCCAAAAGCACATCAAAGATGCCCGGACCCGCCAACTGGCCGGTGACCACTGTGCGAATGGCGTTGATAATGATACCCGGCTTTGCATCAAGCTCTTCTGCAAAGGACCTTACAGCCTTTTCAGTGCTTTCAGGCGTCCATAACCGAAGCCCTTCCAGGCGATCCGCAAGCTGCGGCAGCCATTCTTTGAGCTCTTTATGTTTGAGCAGATTTTTCCTGCAGGCCTTGGGGTCAACAGGAAAATCCTCCGAGAAGTACGCCCTTCCCAGGTCTGCAAAGTCCTTAAGGGTATGAAAACGGCTCCTGATAAGATCCAGAGTGGAAAGGAACCACCACCTCTTTTCGCCATCATATGCAGGATCCCAGATGCCTGCCGTGATGAATTCCCCCTTTACCGATTCGGCGATCTCTTCTATGGGCAATGTCCTCAGGAAATGGGAATTTATGGAAAGGGCCTTGGGATCTGTGAAAAATTTTGGATCTCCCGGTGTATAATTGAATATGGAATTCGCCCGGTTTATACCCTCAAGCGAAAAGGCGTCTATCAGCTCCTCCCTGCTGAATATTTCGCGGTCGTCAGATGTGTGCCAGCCGAGAAGCACAAGGTAGTTCACAAGTGCCCAGGGCAGAAATCCGTGATCCCTGTAAAACTGCACTGATACCAGTTCGCCGTGGGTGCGCTTGGATATCTTTCGCTTCTTGAGGTCCAGGGTAAGAGGCATGTGGGCGAACACCGGACATCTTGCCCCAAGGGCCTCATAGATAAGTATCTGCCTGGGAGTATTGGCAAGGCCGTCCTGTCCACGGATTACATGGGTTATTCTGTCCCGGATGTCGTCCACGGCGTTTGAGAGGAGATAGAGCGGAGAGCCGTCGGATCGCATTATGACAAAGTCTTCGATATCATGGTACTGCTTTTCAATCGGTCCGTAGACCGCGTCATCGAAATATACCGATCCTTGTTGTTCAGGCACTTTGAAGCGAATGACATACGGGAGTCCCAGAGCCTCTTTAGCAGCTACCGCCTCCGGGGTGAGTCTCCTGCAGGTCCTGTCGTATTGAACCGGTTTCTTGGCCGCCAAGGCGGCCTTCCTCTTTACATCGAGCTCTTCCCTGGTGCAGAAACACTTGTAGGCATGACCCGTCTCGACCAGCCGCCTGGCAACTTCCTTATGTTCCTCAACGTATTCCGACTGGAAATACGGGCCCTCGTCCCAATCAATCCCCAGCCAGTTGAGTCCGTCAATGATCCCCTGTATGGAATCGGTTGTAGAGCGTTCGAAGTCCGTGTCCTCGATTCTCAATATGAGAACACCCTTGTGTTTTCTGGCAAAGAGCCAGTTGTATATAGCAGTGCGGGCCCCGCCGATATGGAGATACCCGGTGGGGCTCGGGGCAAATCGTACGCGCACGTTGTCTTTGGTCTTATCGCAGTTCCTGGATTGCATGTTGTGTGGCATCCTTAACCCGGTTGTTTTTTGCCTGTCGCGGATTGTTTTTTCAGGGCCTTTTCGATCTTGGCCCATGGGTCACGCAGCGTCACCGTGCGATTAAACACCAGTAATTTATCGGAAGAGTCTTTGGTGTCCACGCAGAAATAGCCCTGTCTCTCGAACTGGTAACGACTCCCGGGCACAGCATTCGCCAAGCTCGGTTCCACAAGGCACGGCGTCAATATCTCCAGGGAATTCGGATTCAAATTGGATCTGAAATCAGCGCCATCCTCCACTTCATCGGGGTTTGCCTTCAGGAAGAGATGATCGTACAGACGCACTTCAGCCCGGAGCGAATGGGCAGCCGAAACCCAGTGCAGTGTTGCCCTGACCTTGCGTCCATCCGGAGCTCCGCCGCCCCGGGTCCCGGGATCATAGGTACAGCGCAACTCCGTTATTTCGCCGGTCTGTTCATCCCTGACCACTCCCACGCATTTTATAAAATATGCATATCTCAGCCGCACTTCACGGCCAGGGGCCAGGCGAAAGTATTTTTTCGGCGGATCTTCACGAAAATCCTCCTGTTCAATATACAGCACTCTTGAAAAAGGGACTTTCCTGCAGCCCATTCCGGGATCTTCAGGGTTGTTGACGGCCTCCAGTTCTTCCACCCGGCCTTCCGGGTAGTTTTCTATGACCACCTTGAGCGGACGCAACACCCCCATGACACGCGGTGCCCGTTGATTCAGATCCTGGCGCACACAGTGTTCGAGCAGCGATACGTCGACCATGCTGTTCCTTTTGGACACCCCGATACGCTCGCAGAAGTCACGGATCGATTTCGGTGTGTATCCGCGTCTCCGCAGACCGGATATCGTGGGCATCCGCGGATCATCCCATCCGGTGACAACACCCGACTCCACCAGTTTCAGGAGCTTTCGCTTGCTCATGATGGTATGGCTGAGATTGAGGCGGGCAAACTCGATCTGCCTGGGATGACATTCGACTTCCAGTTGGTCGAGCACCCAGTCGTACAAGGGACGGTGATCCTCAAATTCCAGCGTACAGATGGAATGCGTGATCCCTTCGATGGAGTCAGAAAGGCAGTGAGCGTAGTCATACATGGGATAAATGCACCACTTGTCGCCTGTCCTGTGATGCGGCATCCGCTTAATACGATAAATGGCCGGATCCCGCATATTCAGATTCGGAGACGCCATATCAATCTTTGCCCGGAGTATGTGGGACCCGTCTTCGAATTCTCCTGCACGCATACGCTCAAACAGGTCCAGGTTCTCCTCTACGGAGCGTGAGCGATACGGGCTGTCCCTGCCGGGCTCTGTCAATGTGCCGCGGTATTCTTTGACTTCCTCCGGGCTCAGGCTGCAGACATAGGCCTTCCCCTTTTTTATTAACTGAATTGCATACTCGTACAACCGGTCAAAGTAGTCGGACGCATAGTAGAGATGTTCACCCCAGTCGAAACCGAGCCACTTGACGTCTCTTTTGATCGACTCAATATATTCAATGTCTTCCTTGCCGGGATCTGTGTCATCAAAACGCAGGTGGCAGACGCCGTCCTTGTTTTCCGCAGCGATTCCAAAATTGAGGCAGATGGACTTGGCGTGTCCGATATGAAGATAGCCGTTCGGCTCCGGCGGAAACCGGGTCACAACCCGGCCCTCATTCCTGTTTGCTTTCAAGTCCTCCGCGATGATATTGCGGATAAAGTCAGGTGATGGACGAAATTCGGTCATGGTCATATCTGCGGCTCCGTTTCCGTTCCTCTCTAAAGCGTAAACTATTTTTGACTTGTCGTGAAGGATGCCGTTATTTACGGATTGTATTTGGATTCTAACGGTGAAGCAATAAAATCACAAGCGCATGCGGCAATGAAGGAGACATTAAAAAATGCAAAAGTTGTTTTAAGTCATTGAAGCCTTTGGACGATAATAAATTTGATAGTAAATATCCGGTGAACCCGTTATATCCTGCCTTGGAGCGGTCACCTTTTTCCGGGTTTCAAAGCTCACTCATCGCAGACCGGAGAGGCAGTGCAATCCGGCCCGCGATCGAAACCCTGCAAAAGGCAAACCGCTCCTGCGGCAGGGTACGGATGGCAACTTCCACAGTGGACCACGGGTTCACCGAATATTTACATTTGATATAAATGCGAAACTAAGGATATTATGTCAATCATACAACGTTTAGACAATATTCATGATCTTCCCTCCATGCCTCATACTTTAAACAGTGTGCTGGAAGGCCTTGACAGCATCTCCTCCTCGGCCCGGACGATGGAAAAAATAATCAGAGACGATCCCGTTCTGACGGCAAAGATGCTGCACATAGCGAATTCGCCGTATTATGGCATGAGGCGAGAGGTCAGCAGCATTGCCAGGGCCGTAGTCATTTTGGGTTTTGAGGAAGTGCGAAATATAGCGATAGGGCTTTCACTTACCGGGGTGTTTTCCCATGATCTGGGTTTTGAAGAATTTGACGCCAAGGGCATATGGCTTCACTCCATAGGTGTAGCCAAGGTCTCCAAGATACTGGCAGAGGATATTCCCGGTCTGGAGACGGATGAGTTATTTACAGCGGGCATGGTCCATGACTTGGGACGTTTTTTACTCTGTATGTACTTTCCGTCTGAATTGAGAGAGATTTTGAAATTGAGACGACAGGAAGGGCTGTCCCTTTCCGGTGCAGAGGAGAAGTACGGACTTACCCATTCAGAGGTAGGAGCATATCTGGCCGAGAGATGGAATTTGAGTGAAATGCTGACGGATGTTATCCGCTACCACCACTATCCCAACAGCGCCGGCCCAAATACCTTGGCCTCATCAGTTGTTTTTCTGGCTGACGAGATCTGCCAGAAAATGAAGTTCGGCTGGCACCTTGAGGGAGAGCCGGACAAGGTGCTCATACCCAGGAGCTTGGGGCTCAGCCAGGATACCGTGAAAAAGGCGGCGCTTTACCTAAAAGACGAGAGAGAGAACATAGAGGCCGGTTGGGGGGCGATATTTTCTGGCTAGTCCATTAATTATTGGGCCGGCCCAAACACCCATAAGCGCTGAGTTGTTTTGTAAACGTTCATGGATTATATTAAAAAATGAACGTCGAGCGTCGAATGAAAAACAAATATCCAATACCGAACATTCAAGTAAATATCCGGTGAACCCGTGGTCCACTGTGGAAGTTGCCATCCGTGTCCTGCCGCAGGAGCGGTTTGCCTTTTGCAGGGTTTCGATCGCGGGCCGGATTGCACTGTGCCTCTCCGGTCCGCGATGAGTGAGCTTTGAAACCCGGAAAAAGGTAACCGCTTCAAGGCAGGATATAACGGGTTCACCGGATATTTACACATTCAACGGCTATTTCTGTTTTTTCAGCCGTTTTGATACTTGCTATGTTAGCCATTTAGGCTGAAGTATACTGATATCCCGTTTCCGCAATAATTAGCAGCCTTTTTCCCAGATCATAAGTCTGTTCCTTCATCTTTTCCCGTTCACGATGTTGGACGTTCAATGTTCGATGTTCCTTAAACAGGTACGACGATGAATGTGCGCCACGAGCACACTCGATATAGTTGAGATGTGCGCAACTGCACAGAAGATGAGGGTTTGGCCCCTCGAAGCCGGCTTGCAGGAGCAGGCTTCAAACCGCCTCAAGCTGCTGTGGTAAAGAGCC